>CANQZT010000057.1 GCA_947628335.1 uncultured Clostridia bacterium
GCATGATCTACTGGTAATAATTTTACATTGTTTGCTTGAATTATTAAAAATGCTACTGGATTAATATTTACTCCTGCACCAGCTCCTCCTCCAAATGGTAGCCTATATTGAATCGCTTCCTCTTTTTCTTTTTTCATATATTCATCAATCGTTTCTCCTCTAAATTCACTTCCTCCTGCTGCAAAACCAAAACATACTTTTGAAATTGGAATAATAACAATATTATTTGATGTTTCAATTGGTTCTCCTATAATTGTATTTACATCAATCATATCTGAAATACTATTCATAGCCGTAATCATAAGTCCCTCTATTGGATGTTCGTTCATGTTTATCCACTCTCCTTCTTTTTAATAAAACATATATTATACAAATAATATGTACCATTTTTACCTGAATTATACAGTCTAAATTAAGATTTATTTTGTTTTTATTTTGATAAATTGGTACAATTTTATATTTGTATTTTTCTTCCTCATAATTTTTTATTACTTGAGCTAAACCTATTCCTATTAAAGCAGATATTATAGCTATAATTGCTGATGTAATAATAACATCTTCTGTTCCAATTTCTAAGTTTAAATATAGATTTGAAAACTCTATATCTAATTTTTTTATAATGTATTTTAGTTCTTTTTTGCTTGGTAAGTCTTTTTTCATATTGCTAAAGTCTATTTTCTGTTTGATATTTAATTTTTGTATTTTAGCTTTATCTATTTTTATTGATACTATTTTTATCTTATTAAAAACATATATTTGCAAATATATTTCATAATCATACTCTAGTTTATTTTGATAATTGTTATTTGATATATAGATTTTCTTTATTTGTATGTGAATTTTACTAAATACAATTATTAATATTATAAGTATTATCAATATGCTTATTCCTGCAAACCATGCCATAAAATCACCTTCTTAACTTAGATTTTTTCCATATTTTTCTTATTTATTCAAATATTTTTAAAAGGAGCCAACAAGTTATTTTCACTTGTTGGCTCCTAATATAAATACTAGTTCTACTATTCATCCACACTTGATAATTCAAAATAAAATTCTATCCCATTTTCTTTATTAATTACTCCATAATCTCGCTTATAGTTATTCATAATTGCTTTTACCAAAGATAAACCTATTCCTGTTCCTCCATTTGCTCTATTTCTCGATTCATCTACTTTATAAAATCTATTCCATATTCTATTTAAATCCTCTTCCTTTAAGTTATCTCCCGTATTAAATACATTAATTCTTACAGTCTTTTCTTCTTCCTTTTTTTCAACGTCTATTTTTATTAATTTGCTATTATTTACTTCTTTTACATATTTAATTGCATTTGTCAAATAGTTTGTTATTACCTGATCTATATAAAATGGATCAGCATAAACATAAACTGGTTCCTTATTCTTAAATTCTACTTCTATATTTTTTTCTTCTAATATCACTTTAGATTTTCTTATAACTTCTTGTATTAATTCACATATATTAAAGTTTTCATTATTTAACTCTCTTTTTCCATATTCTAATTTCATCAGTTCTAATAATTGCTTAACAAGCTTATCCATTTTATTTGTTTCATCTAGTATAACACTTGCATAAAATTTTTTGCTTTCCTCATCTGTATTTACATTTTCTATTAATCCCTCTGCATAACCTTGTATCAAAGCAATTGGTGTTTTTAGTTCATGTGATACATCTCCGAATAAATTGCTTCCTCATTTCGTCAATTTTTGATTTCTCTTCAATATCTTTTTCTAACTCTATATTAGTACTTCTTAATTGCTTTATCGTTTTCTCTAATGTTTCGGACATAGTATTTATACTTTTTCCTAAGTTATTTATTTCATCTTCTGTGTCATTAGTTATATATTTATGACTAAAATCTAATTTAGACATCTTATTTGCAATATCATTTAATTCTAGAATTGGTGTTGTAAATTTTTTCGAAATAAATGATACAACAATTCCTCCTATAATAATTGTAAATCCTCCTATAAGGTATAAAAATGTATTAGATATTTTTACACTTTCTTTTACCGACGCTATTGGCATTCTTATATACAAAATATATCCATTATCTAGCATCGCACTACATAAAATAAATGTTAATCCATTTCCAGTATCCTCCACTCTCCTTATCATAAGCTTATCATTTTCATATAATACATTTTCTTTTTTATTATTCTGCATCATAATTGATATCCTATTTAAGTTAGATAAGAAATCTTTATTCGAGGAATAAATACTAATGTTATTATTATTTCTAATTAATATATCAAAATTATAGTTAATTGCTATTTTTTCTAATTCTAATTCGATATCTGTATAATTATCGTCTTCTTGATAATAACTATTTATTTTATTATATACTGCTATTATACTTTTTTGTTTCGAATATAGATAGAATGTTTCTAAAACAAAGTTATTCATTAATATTAAAAATGCTATAATAATGACTACTACAACGGAGAGTGTTAAAAATAGTTTTAATCTTATGGACTTAAATTTATATTTTTTCTCCTTCATTTTTTACTATTTCACCTCAAACTTATATCCTACTCCACGCATTGTTTCAATGTATTTTCCTTTTTTACCTAATTTGTGCCTTATTTTTTTTATATGACTATCTATCGTTCTTGAATCTCCATAATAATCATAATTCCACACATTATTTAATATTTTATCTCTCGATAATGCAACACCTTCATTATCTACTAGATATTTTAATAGTTCATACTCTCTTAAACTCATTTCTATATCTTTTCCATCTACTTTTACAGTTCTTCCTGCTGAATCAATTGTAATTCCACCATAATCTTTAACATCATTTTGATTTTGCATAATTCTTTTTAATATAGCTTCTACTCTTGCAACTAATATTTTAGGACTAAATGGTTTTGAAATATATTCGTCTACACCTAGTTCAAATCCAAATAGTTCATCTTGCTCTTCTCCTCTTGCTGTTAGCATAATAATTGGTACTTTTGAAATTTGCCTAATTTGCCTCAATACTGACCAACCATCTAGTTTTGGCATCATAACATCTAACAAAATTAAATTAATTTTTTTACTATTTTCTTCAAATACTTCTAACGCTTGTTCTCCGTTTTCTGCTTCTATTACTTTAAAGTCTTTTTGTACTAAAAAGTCTTTTATTAATTTTCTCATTCTTTGTTCATCATCAACAACTAATATAGTAATATCGTTCATTTTTCTCACTCCTATTGCTAATTATTATACTAACTAATTGTGTCTATATCGTGAAAATGCTTTATAATAATTGTTCAAATTTTTCACTTAAATTTTGTAGTAATTTTATATATTTTTCTTTAATGTCTGTATATATTTTTCTTGACTCTTCTTCATCATATAAATGTGATAATGAATTTCTTGCAAGCATCATATTAATCCATTCTTCACCCTCCTCTATAATTCCCTGCTTAAATCCATTTTGTATTACTTCTCTTGGGCTTCCTGTTTTCTCCATAATTCCCATATATTCTAAGTAGTCTTTTAATGTCTTCCATGCAAGTTCAAAAGTAAATTCAAACCTATGTAATATTCCGTCAATTATAATTTGTGATTCTTTTTCTTGCAATCCTTCTTGTAATCTTTTTAATGCATCGTTATAATCTTGCTTTCTTTGTATGAATCTTTTCATAATATATCGACTCCTTCTTTTAAAATTGAATCTAAAAGTTCTTTTTTGGTAAATTCATTAATAAACACCAAATCAATAGTATATGCAATATCTAGTAAATCAAAGTCATTTCTTATTTTATATTCGTCTTCACTACTAATATTTTCAAAAATTGCTATATCTATATCTGAATTATTTTTGTAATTTTCTCTTGCTCTCGAACCAAATATCTTAAAAGTATATGGGTATTTATTTACAATTTTTTCTATATTTTTTATGATTTCTTCAGATAAACCAAATTTCATTTTTTCCCCCTCTAGTTTTTTTCTACTCTTTCTGCTCCTACTAATTCTACAAATTCTTTTAATATATTTTCATTTAAATAAATACCACCACATGGTTTTATTTCTTCATTTTCTTTTATTGTAAGTGATGTATTGTTTTTATCCCCTGAAAAGAATTTTATTGCTCCTCTTAATTTTTTCTTTACTTCTTCATTTAAGTCTGTAATATTAATTTGTAATTGATTTGTTTTATTTTGACCAAATTCTGTTATTTTGTTTGCAACAATTTTTGTTTCTTCGTCTTCTCTTATACTTAATCTGCCTTCTATAAGTACTATTTTATCATTTAATAGAATATTCGATGCTTGCATATATGCATTTTCAAATACTATAATTTCTGCTTGACCATATAAATCTTCTACTGTAACAAATGCCATTATTTTATTGTTTTTTGTGTATTTTTTCTTTACGCTACTAATAATTCCAGCAAATTTCACATTCTGACCATCTTTATACTCCGATATATTATTTTCTATATTGTCTTCGCCAGATAATTCTTTCATTTTTATAGTATTTATATTTGTATTTTGTTCAATTTCTCGTCTCATTCCATCTAATGGATGACCTGATATATATAAACCTATCATTTCTTTTTCCATTGATAGTAATTCTTTAGTAGAATATTCTTTTAAATTTGTAAAATTATATTTTAAATCACTAACTTGCTCGTCTTCTGGATTTAAATCAAACATTGTCACTTGCCCTTTTAACATTTTTTTCGAAGAATCCGATATTGTATCTAGTATATTCTCAAATGAAGCCATGAGCGTACTTCTTGTTTGTTCAAAATTATCGAATACTCCTGCTTTTATTAAACTTTCTATACATTTTTTATTAACTGCTTCGTCTTGTATTCTTTCGCAAAAGTTTGTAAAACTTTCAAATTTTCCGTGATTTTCTCTTTCTTTAACTATTGCATCTACAGCTGCTACTCCTACATTTTTTATACTTCCTAAACCAAATCTTATTTTTCCATTATCTACTGTAAATTTTGTAAAACTTTTATTAATATCAGGTTTTAAAATTTCTATATTTAAACGTTTACATTCATCTATATATGCTGGTATTTTGTCTAAATTTCCTAAAAAACTATTTAGAGTAGCTGCCATAAATTCTTCTGGATAATATGCTTTTAAATATGCTGTTCTGTATGACACTACTGCATATGCTGCTGCATGTGATTTATTGAAAGCATATTTAGCAAACTCTGCCATTTCATCGAATATTCTATTGGCTGATTGTTCATCTATTCCATTTCTTATACATCCTGGTATTTCTATATTTCCATTTTCATCTACTTTACCATGAATAAAATATTCTCTTTCTTTTGCCATAACATCTAGCTTTTTCTTTCCCATTGCACGTCTTACAAGATCTGCTCGACCTAAAGAATATCCTGCTAGGTCGCGTACAATTTGCATAACTTGTTCTTGATACACCATACATCCATATGTTACATTAAGAATTGGCTCTAATGATTTATGCGTATATTCTGCATGTTCTGGGTTTAGTTTATTTTTTATATATCTTGGTATTTGATCCATTGGGCCTGGTCTATATAGTGAAACTCCTGCTATAATATCTTCTAAGCTATCTGGTTTTAGCTCTTTCATAAAGTTTGTCATTCCTTGACTTTCAAATTGGAATATTCCTACACTTTCTCCTTTTGCCCATAAATTATATACATTTTTATCACTCATAGTCTCATCAAATTTTACATCTATTCCTCTATGCTTTTTTACAAGATTTATTGCATCTTGTATAACTGTTAATGTTCTTAGACCTAAAAAGTCCATTTTTAATAAACCTAGTTCTTCTAGAGTAGTCATAATGTATTGCGTAGTAATTGCTCCATCTTTTGTATTTACATATAAAGGAACATAATTAACTACTGGTTCTTTAGTTATAACTATACCACAAGCATGAGTTGATGCCTGTCTTGGCATTCCTTCTAATGCACTTGCTATATCTATTAATTTTTTTACTTCTGCATCTGTATCGTATAAATCCTTTAGTTCTCTATTTTGTTCTAATGCTTTTTTTATTGTTATGTGCAATTCGTTGGGTATCATTTTAGCTATTTTATCTGTTTGTGCGTATGGTACGTCTAAAACTCTTCCAACATCACGAATTACCATTCTTGCTGCCATTGTTCCAAATGTAATAATTTGCGATACATGATCAACCCCATATTTATCACAAACATAATCTATTACTTCTTGTCTTCTTTCATAGCAAAAATCCACGTCAAAATCTGGCATACTTACTCTTTCTGGATTAAGAAATCTTTCGAAAAGTAAATTATATTTTATTGGATCTATATCTGTGATTCCTATTGCATAAGCAAGAATTGAACCTGCTCCTGAACCACGACCTGGTCCTACTGGAATTCCTTGCGATTTTGCAAAATTTATGTAGTCCCATACAATTAAATAGTAATCTACATATCCCATTTTATTAATTACACTTAATTCATAATCTGCTCTATTTATTATTTCTTCTGTAGGATTTTCTCCATATCTTTTCTTTATTCCATCATCACATAATTTTTTTAAGTAATCATAGTGTGTTTTAAATTCAGGTGGTACTTCATAGTTTGGAAGTATTGTATGTCCAAATTCAAACTCAACATTACATTTATTTGCAATTTCTACTGTATTACTAATTGCCTCTGGAATGTTTTTAAAATAATCTCTCATTTCTTGTGGTGATTTTATATATAACTCATCTGTATCAAATTTCATTCTATCTTCATCGGTCATTTTTTTGCCTGTTTGAATACATAATAAAACTTCATGATTATATGCATCTTCTTTTCTTGAATAATGTGCGTCATTTGTTGCAACAAGTGGTATATTTAACTCTCTTGATAGCTGTACTAATTTTTGATTTGCAAGTGTTTGTTCTTTTATTCCATTGTTTTGTACTTCTAAATAATAATCTTCTCCAAATACATTTTTAAACCATAATGCTACTTCTTTTGCTTTTTCAAAATCATCTTTCAAAAGTGCTTGATTTACTTCTCCTGCAAGGCAAGCACTACAACAAATAAGTCCTTCATGATATTTTTCAAGTATCTGTTTATCTATACGAGGTTTATAATAGAATCCTTCTGTAAATCCCATAGATACAAGCTTTGTTAAATTTTTATATCCTTCATTATTTTTAGCAAGTAAAATAAGATGATTATTATAATCAAGACCTGCTTCTTTATCAAATCTTGATCTATTTGCTACATATACTTCACATCCAATAATTGGCTTAACTCCTTCTTTTTTGCATGCTTTATAAAAGTCTATAATTCCGTACATAACACCATGATCTGTAAGAGCAATGGCATCCATTCCAAGCTCTTTAGCAATAACTGGTAAATCTTTTATTCTATTTGCCCCATCTAATAGGCTATATTCACTATGTATATGTAAATGAACAAAATCTGACATTTTTATTTCTCCTTATTATTAACTCACATAATTTTGTACTTTATATGCAACATCTCTCCAAAGAATCATTGCCCAAATTCCTGCAAAGAATATTATAACCCATGCTAAAATTGTCATAGCATAAATTGAGAATCCTAATGCATAACTAATTAAACGTATTAAATCCTTATGTACTGCCTTTAGACCCTCTTCTAAGGTATTCGTTCTCACTTGCATTAATTCTTCAATTGGAACATCATAAATATCTGATATTTTATACATTTGATCTAAATCTGGAAATTCTAAATCATGTTCCCATTTTCTAACGTTTTTATTCGCAATTCCATTCATGTTAGCTTTTTCTACAAATTCATCTATTGTCCACCCTTTTTTATATCTTAAATCATATAAATATGCTCCAAAATCATTTTCTAATAATTTTTCTTTAAATCTTTTCATTTGTACTCCTTATAATACTTTTATAAATTCTTGTGCATCTTTTCCCTCTACTGTTGGTATTTTTATTATTTCAAATTTTGATATTTTATCTCCAAAAGTAATTTCACAAATATCTCCTACTTTTACTTCATAACTTGGTTTTACTTGCTTTCCATTTACCATAACTCTCCCTTTATCTGCTACTTCATTTGCAACAGTTCGTCTTTTAATTACTCTTGATACTTTTAAAAATTTATCTAATCTCATTTTTTCTCTCCTTTTTGTTATTTTATATCACATTTTGTGCAAATAGTAAAGCTAACATGCTTCATTAAAACAACAAAAACATCTTTAATTTATTAATATATTCATACCATACATTCCGATATTTTTCAATAATTATAATAAACATAAACATTCTTTATTTCAATCTTATAACCTATTTTAAAAAAATTGTACACAGTATTTCTTAATTTATTAATAAAAATTATATAAAAAATAAATTAGACGCAATTATTTAAAAAATTTCTACTATAAATGTTGACAAACAATACAATATTAATTATAATAGGTATTGTATTAAATAGTTGCAGGTGTAGTTCAATGGTAGAATTCCAGCCTTCCAAGCTGGCTATGCGGGTTCGATTCCCGCTACCTGCTCCAAGCATATATAATATTAAAATATTATAATTTTTATAGTGAATAATAGAAAATGAATAATTTCTAATTTTATTTAAGAAACACATTTTTAATTATTCACTATTTTTCAATTAATATGCGGGTATAATTTAGTGGTAGAATGTCATGCTTCCGACCTGATAGCGCGGGTTCGATTCCCGCTACCCGCTCCAACGACGTTTCTGTTCAAACTTTTATATAGAACAGATAGATAAAAAATCAATCAGTAAAGTGGATGATTTTTTTAATTTGCAAAAAATCATCCTAAATTTATAAAGTAAAAATTTAATTACAAAATCGATTTGACTTTTTGAAATAATCTGTGTATAATAAATATAGGAAATGACAAACCACATATGTGGTCTTGCCAAGTTAAGGATTTAATAAACCATTAAGCTCAG
>CANQZT010000058.1 GCA_947628335.1 uncultured Clostridia bacterium
TTAAGGTTATATTATTCCTTTTTTATTAAAAAGTCAAGATGAAGATTAAATATGGACACCAATGTACACAAATTATGCAAATGAATAATAAGAAAGATATTTGCAAAACATACAAAAATATAATTGTAAAAAAATCAAAGTATGTTATAATATTATAAAAAATCAAGCCCTAGATTTAGAAAGGAATGAAACTAAATATGGCAAAAACCAAAGAAGAGACCAGAAGAATTATAAATAACGAAGAATTTTTAGAGTATAAGAAAGAATTAGATAGTGAAATAGAAGTATTAGTGTTTTTCTTAACTTTATTAAAAGAATGCTATGGATTTTCTGTACCAGAAGTTAGTAATGTATGTGAAATGTCTGAGGAAGAATTAATCACATTTATATATGAAAAATTTGGCATTGATTTTTTGCAATGTTCTGAACAAGATTTTTTTTCTAAACTATCTGATAGCAAAAAACAAATTTTTACAAAACTTACTCAAGAAATTGTTTCTACAGTAAGAATTGAAGATTTAAAAGAAAAAATACAAAATGGAGAAATGGATGAATTTGTAGAATCAATTTTTAATAAGTATACAGAAGAATTTCAAAAGGAAGAAACAAAAATATATGAAATATTAAGCAATAGTGATTTAAGCCAAGTTTTGCCAGAAAGTTTTTTCGATTGTAAATTTCTATCCAAAATTAACTTAGAAGGATCTGGAGCTAAGTTAGATATGGAAAAATTTGAGTATGGGTGTAATATCACAGGGTCGATAAAAGGGTGCGAGTTAATTTCATTTTCACAAGACCACTATAAAGGTCGAGATGATTTTAACCCAAGTATTGAATTGTATCCTCGTATTATTCAAGAATGTTTAGATGAAAGCCAATATATAGCAGTAATAAAAAATTATATACGTAATGGAAATATATATGAAACAGATAATTTTTTATTTAAAAAGCAGGAAATTCAAGATAAAATACAAGGGATTTTTGATAAAGTTATAGATGAACGAGAATGTTCAGCATATTTTTACTTAAAACTATATGAACTAATGACACCAGAAACAAAAGCTAAAAACGAAAAATACATAGATACAATAATGGAATTATCTATTGCAGATAATGATATCTATAGTATAGAAAGGTGCGTGGAATATCTTAATAAAGAACAGTTTGACAAATATTTTCCTGAAATTGTGGAGGTTTGTATTGATGAAGAAGGGGATATAAATTTTAACAAGCTAATTGATAGTGTTTGGAGCAAGTGTAGCAATGAAATTCAGTTAGATAAATATGAAAAAATTAGATTGCTCATTACCCAAAAAGCAAAAAGTGAAGAATTTAAAGAACATTATCTTATAAAGCTGCTAGCAATATCAAATGAAAAAATTCAAAAACAGCTCTTGCCAAGCATAATTGAGGACAGTAGAAATAACGATGGCAATTTAAGTTTAGAGAAAATAAAAGATATATTGTCTAAAACCAAAAAAAATGTAGATATTCCAGAAGAATATTTTCAAGAAATTTTATCTATATATGAAAGTAAAAGAAATGATTTTTTGAAAAGATACTATTTCATAAATATATGGGAAGATATAGGGAGAAATTCACAAAACACTCATTTAATTTCAATGTTAGAACATGTAGGGGATGATGTCTTTGAAAAATTGTGGGATAAAACAGATATAAAAGTTCGAAAAGAAAGATATGATGATTTAGTTGCAAATATAGAAGAAAAAAATCCAGCATTAGCACATAAATTTAAAGGTGAAATATATATATCAATGTTACAAGATATGAACGAAGAAGATTTTTTTGAAGAATTAAACAACAATATTCCTAAATTTATTGATGCGTTAAGAGAAAAATATAACAGCAAAGATGAACAGGAGGTTAAAGATTATAGTAGCTATGATTTTGAATCAGCAAAACTATTGATGCAATTTGAGAAAATTAATAGCTTAGATAATACTAATATAAATTCTATTCTAGATAATCTTCCAATACTTGGAAAAGAAATTATATATAGAATAATTAATAGTAATTCAAAAATAATTCAAGCAGAACATGGAAAAATATTATATGAATTAAGTTTAAATCCTGAAAAGGCTGAACAAATATTAGGTGAGATTGAAGATACATTTGCACAAAAAAATTTGCCAGATTTTATGAAATTATATAAATATTTTGAACTTGTACAATATGATAGTAAAATAAATTTTAACTCTAATGTTCTTTCACCTGCATTGCTAAGCACAGAAAGTAAAAAATTAAGTAAGAGAATCATTTTTTCAGATTTAATGAAAATATCAATGGATTCAAATAATAAATCTATGAAAAATTTTGTAGAGACATTAGAGCAAGGAAATGAGTTATATATTCAGGTTATGAATAATAATGTTGAAATTAAAGAACTTAGTAGCGAAGAAAAAATAAAAGCACGAGAATATATAAAAACTTTATATTTTTTATATGAACAATCAGATGCAAGTGCAATAGATAAAAAAGAAGGAAAAAAAATTAAATTAACAGGAGATATAAGACAAGATTTTGAAATTATTGGGAAAAGATATTCACATACTGGGCGCATAAAAGATTTGCCAGATCAAGTTTTAAAAACAATTGTAGGGCCATATCAAGAATTATTTGAAGGAATAGATTCAGTAGAAAAAATAAAAGAATATATGGAACAAAAGATAAAAGCATCAAATGAAAGACATATTGAACTTGCTGGAAAAAAGATAGATTTACAAACTGGAGATTTAATTAAAGGAATTAGAGATGGAGTTAATGTTTTTCCATCAATTGTTTCAAATGGATTAAGGGCAGGAGAGTATTTAGGAATTGATCACCATTCAGATGCTACACCATTAGATGCAGATTTTAGTGCTATTTTAAATACAAACAATGGAAAAAATTTTATGGAAAAAATGGAAAACACAGTTTCAAATGGCTATGGTAATATGCTTTTTGTTATAAAGTATGATCCAAATAGAATGGAATATTCAAGGCAAAGTTATGATTTAGAAATGCAAGCCGAAGAAAGCACAATGAGTCAAAAAATCGCTGAAGGAAAAGAAAATGCAAGCAAAAGAGTAAATCATAGAGCAAGAGGGGAATATGATACAAAAAAAATAGAAATATTTTCAAGTGCAATATCTAAAGAGCATTATGGAATTAGAACTGGTGTTGGTATAACAGATATAGACTACATTGTATTGAAAGATGGATATGATAAAAGACTTGGATATGAACTAGCTATGAATGGAACATACATACCTATTGTTGATGCAAAAACTGAGGAACTTCTATTTTCTCCAGAAGAATATGAGTTGATAAGAAGTAAAATGCAAGGCTTATCATTTTACGATGCAGGAGATTTTATAGTTGACGAAACTGCTAAAACTACAGAAGCACAAGAAATTGTGAATGAATTGTTTCCAGATGGTAATATCGATAAATCGATTAGTGAAAAAGATGCAACAGATAAAAGGAGTGCGATACAATATCAAGTTGTTAAATCATTATATGAAAACATGGGAATAGGACTTGAAAATCATATTACTGGTAATATGACAGAAGGTTTTGTTGAATTTATAGATACTGGCTCTACAGGGCGTGGAACTAACGTGCCAGGTAATGGTGATTTTGATTTTATGATGAAAGTTGATAAGAATATAATAGAAAATAGTGAACGAATGGAACAATTCAAGGGATATTTAAGAGATGTATTAGCCATACCATCAAAAGATTCTGATACTGGTGTACAAGAATTAGGAGGTAATTTTAGATATAAAAAGGTTCAAATAGAAGGAATTAAAGAACCTGTAGATATTGATATTACATTTGTACCTAAAAGTGAAGAAGTAACATATTCCACAGATATGAGTGTGAAAGACAGATTAGATAATTTAAAAAGAACAGATCAAGAAGGATATAAATATACAATTGCCAATATAATCCTAGCAAAAAGGTTGTTAAAAAACGAAGGGTTATATAAAAAAAGAACTAGTGAAGGGGCAACAATATATGGAGGATTTGGAGGAGTAGGAGTAGAGAATTGGATTCTTCAAAATGGTGGTTCACTATCAATGGCAATTGATACATTTTTAAAAACATCAGATGAATCAAAAAGCTTTAACGAATTTATGGAAAAATATCCTATATTTGATTTTGGAGAAAATCATGCAGCTAAAGGTTATCAACATGATAGTTTTATAAGAGGTTTGACGCAGCAAGGATATGAACAAATGCAGATTAAACTTAAGGAGATACAAATGAATTTAACACCTATTAAAGAAGCACCTGTTAAAACAAATTTAGCTGAAACTATTGTATCAGATTCACGGAGAATTAGCAGATGAAGCAAGGATGGGAACTGTTGAAGAAACATTACAGCAAATAAAAAGTGTATATAAAGATTTAAGCCGTGAAGAAAAAGGAAATAATATAGGAAGGTAAAAATATTATGGTAAATGAATTAGCTATTGCATCATCAGAAATTAATGAGATATTAAAAAATTTATCTAAAGAGCAAGTAGATAAAATTCCACTTAAACTACGACAGTTATTTGCTGGAATCGCAAAAGAAGATTATAAGCCACATATTGATCCTAAAAAAAGTATATTAGAACAGGAAATTAGCCCTAAAACTAAAGATATTCTAGTAATATTTTATAGGAATTACTGGTCAAGTATTGATAAAAGAAGTGAAATAGATAAACGATTAATTGAAAATGAAAAAATATATCAAGATGAATTATCTAAGAAATATGATGTAGATAATATGTTTAATAAGTCTAACAACATAAAAATTGTTAATGAAGAAGAAAATAACACTAAAATACAAAATAATATGATAGTTATAGAAAAAGAGGGTGTTATTAGAAAATTTATAAATAAGTTAAAAGGTTACTTAAAAAGGTAAATTGTAAGTATCACGTAGGCAAAAAATTATTTGACAAACGCATTAAAATATGTTAAAATAGCAGTGTTTGAGAAAAAACACTGTTTTTTTCCTTACTCATACAAGGGAAGTATGGGTTATTTATCCATAAGGAGGTGAATGTAATGAATAAATACGAAAGTGTTGTCATTATTAGTCCAGTAGTTGAAGAAGAAGGAATCAAAAGCCTTATTACAAAATTTTCTGAACTAATTAATACACAAGGTAAAGTAGAATCCGTAGAAGAAATGGGAAAAAGAAAATTAGCATATGAAGTAAAGAAAAATAAAGAAGGATATTATTTATTATTTAACTTTGAAGCAAAACCAGAGCTAATTGCTGAATTAGAAAGAAACTACAGAATTACGGATGAAGTTATAAAATTTATAGTAGTAAAAAAAGAAAATTAATCTTATTTGTAGATTAAGCAAAAGATTAAAATATAGAAACACAAATATAACATATTTGATAGGAACCTTAGAAAAGAGAGGTAATAATATATGAACAAAGTAGTTTTAATGGGAAGACTAACAAGAGATCCAGAAGTAAGATATACACAAACAAACAATACTTTAGTTGCAAGTTTTTCTCTTGCAGTTAATAGAAGATTTGTTCGTCAAGGAGAAGAAAGACAAGCAGATTTTATAAACATAGTAGCTTGGAGTAAAACAGGTGAATTTTGTAGTAAATATTTCAAAAAAGGTCAACAAGTAGGAGTTATTGGAAGAATTCAAACAAGAACATGGGACGATGACCAAGGTCAAAAACATTATGTAACAGAAGTTGTTGCAGAAGAAGCATATTTTGCAGATAGTAAAAGAGATCAAGATGCATCAGCAAATTTTGAAGATACATTCGGAAGTGTAACAGCAACAAGTCCAGAATTTGAAATTTCTTCAAATGATGACCTACCATTCTAGGTTAAGAAGGGGGTAAAATAAAAATGGCAGATAAAAAGCAAAATAATAGAAGAAATCATATGAATAATGGTGACGAAGATTATAATCCAAAATTTAGAAAAATGAGAAAAAAAGTATGTGCATTATGTAGCGATAAAGACTTTGTTTTAGATTATAAAAATCCAGATCAATTAAGAAAATTCATTAATGAAAAAGGTAAAATATTACCTAGAAGAGCAACAGGAGCATGTGCAAAACATCAAAGAGATATAACAATTGCAATAAAAAGATGTAGACATATAGCAATGTTGCCATATACAGAAAACTAAAATGTAAAAAGAAGGTTATAAGGAACTATACCTAAAAAAGTAAAGTTCTAAAAAGCCTTCTTTTTTTGTTTTATCGCCATAATATGTTTAAGCATATAATAAATTGTTAATACTATTTTTATATTGTGGGAGAAGGTGTTAAAATGAAACTCGGAATTGCATTATCTGGTGGGGGCATTAGAGGTATTGCACATGCAGGAGTGTTAAAAGCATTAGAAGATAATAATATAAAAATAGATATAATAGGTGGTACAAGTGCAGGGAGTTTAGTTGCAAGCTTATATGCAATGGGATACTCTCCGTATTATATATACATATTGTTTAAAAGGTACTCAAAGGAACTAGTTGAAGTAAATTATGGACCAATTGTTTCAGGAATAGGAAATTTTATGCTAAATAAAAAGAATGTATTTAAAGGGTTAAAATCTGGAAAAAATATAGAAAATATATATAATCAAATAGCATATAAAAAGGGAATTAAAAAAATGAATCAAATAAAAATGCCAATAGTAATTCCAACAGTTGATATAACAAATTCAAAAGAATATATTATTACAAATAGAATTCCAGAAAGAACAGAAAATATAGAACAATATATTACTGATATAACGGTAGGAAAAGCTGTAAGAGCAAGTAGTAGTTTTCCGGCAGTATTTACACCATGTAAGTTTCAGGAACATGCTTTTATGGATGGTGGAGCACTTGACAATGTTCCGGTACATGAAGTAAGAAAACAGGGAGCAGATAAGGTAATTGCAGTAAAATTTGATGCAGATCCAATTGATGATCAAAGTAATATTATGGATATAATAATGAAAACAATAGATATTATGGGAAACAAAATATCGGAAGAAAGTTTAGAAATGAGTGATATTGTACTAAGTGTATATACGGATAAAGTGGGATTATTGGATACACGGAAAGTTAGATAGTTGTTATAAATATGGGTATGAATGTGTAATGAAAAACATAGGTAAGATAAAGGAAATATTGAAGTAAAAATACTTGTCAAAAACTAAAAAATATGCTATTATAAATGGTATGAAATTATGGGGAGAAGAGTAAATGTTAGATATTGTTATAGATACAATAATAGATAGTATAAAATTACTACCATTTTTATTTATTGCATATTTTCTAATGGAATATATTGAGCACAAAATAAATAGTAAAACAGAAAAAGTTATACAGAAATCTGGAAAATATGGTCCACTTATAGGAGGAATATTAGGTGTTTTCCCACAATGTGGATTTTCAGCAATAGCAGCAAATTTATATGCTGGTAGGGTTATTACACTTGGAACATTGTGTGCAATTTTTTTATCGACATCGGATGAAATGCTTCCAATATTAATTTCAGAATCGATATCTGTTGATGTTATAATAAAGATATTAGCTACAAAATTAGTAATTGGTGTAATAGCAGGTTTCATTATAGATTTTATTCTACGAATTTTTAATAAAAATAAAAATGAAGAAAAAAGAATATTTGAAATATGTGAACATGAACATTGTCATTGCGAGAAAGAAGGAGTTTTAAAATCTTCACTAAAACATACTATTAGTATATTTTTTTATATAATAATAATTTCTTTTATTCTAAATACAATAATATATTTAATAGGAGAAGATAATTTATCAAATCTTATACAAAATACAACTATTTTAGGTCCAATAATAGCAGGGCTTATAGGATTAATTCCAAATTGTGCATCATCTGTTATATTAACACAACTATATTTATCTAAAGTAATAGGAGTTGCAACAATGCTTTCTGGCTTGTTAGTAGGTGCTGGAGTTGGGATTTTAATTTTGTTTAAAGTTAACAAAAATATAAAAGAAAATATAAAAATTATAGGTTTATTATACTTAATAGGAGTATTAGCAGGAATGTTATTAGAAGTTATAGGAATAGCATTTTAATTTATATTTAATATTAATTTTGCTCGTTCAATATCGCTGTCTGTTGCGTTAGGGATATTTTTTAATGCATACTCATAGCCTAAATTTTCCCACTTAAATCTACCCATATCATGATATTTTAAAAGTTCAATTTTTTCAACATTTGATAGGGAATTTATAAAATCTTTTAATTTTAGCAAATCTTCTTTGGTATCTGTAATTCCAGGAATTAAAACTTGTCTAATCCACATAGGTTTATTTATTTTACTTAAATATTTAGCAAAGGCAAGTTCTTTTTCATTAGAAAAGCCAACAAGGTCTTTACATTTATTAGGATCTATATGTTTTATATCAAGTAAAAATAAATCTGTAAGAGATATAAGTTTTTGTAATTTATTGCTTAAATCAAACATACCAGAGGTATCAATAGCAGTGTGGATAGAGCTTTCTTTTAACTTTGTAAATAATGAAATTAGAAAATCCATTTGTAAAAGTGGTTCACCACCTGTGATAGTTACTCCACCACCAGATACTTTGAAATAGTTAGTGTATTTTTTTATTTGGTTAAATAATTCATCGATACTAACAACTTTTCCAAGATGAGTATTCCAGGTGTCTCTATTATGACAATATTTACACTTAAGGTGACAGCCTTGCATAAAAATAACGAATCGAAGACCTGGCCCATCTACAGTTCCTAAAGTTTCGATAGAATGAATTCTTGCCATTGTAGTTTTATCAAAATTTTCCATAATATAATGCTCCTATATAAAAAAGTAAAAGTTGCTCCATATTTATAAATGCTAACTATATGGAGCAATTTGTTATATA
>CANQZT010000059.1 GCA_947628335.1 uncultured Clostridia bacterium
TGGAAGATGGGACTCGAACCCACGGTCTCCAGTGCCACAAACTGGCGCGTTAACCAACTACGCTACATCCACCATTTAGTGTTGTTACTATTTATATAGTAACAACACTAATTAATATTTTAACTAAATTTAATTAATTTGTCAATATTTTTTTTACATTTTTATTCTTTGGCCCATATTATTAATCTTCCTTTACTATCATCTGTACATGTTGATAATGATATTTCCCTTAAGCCATTTGTGTCTCTTGTTATGTAATCTGCATCATTAGGATCAGTTGTATATATATTGTATATAGTGTATTTTATTTTTTTACCTGAATTATCTGTTATATATATAGAATCTCCATTTGCTAATTTTTTATTCTTTCCAAAGAAAGCTCCATTTCTATAATTGTGTCCAACAAATACTGTATTTCCTACTTCATTTGGTCCTGGTCCATAATAATAACAAATTGCTGTTTCTAGAGCTTTTGCTGTAGAACTATTTATAATTGGATATTTTATATTTATTTTAGGTATCTCAATTGTTCCTAATACTGCAAATCCTTTATACGTTGGAACGTCCTTTTTAGTTGAACTACTATTATTGTTATTATTAGATGTTTCTGTGGCAATTGTGTTTCCTGGATCTATTACTGTACTTGTATTTTCTTCCTCTACTACATTTTCTTTTTCTGGAACTACACCTATTTGTTCTTCATATCTTTCCATATAGTCATTTGCATCTTTGTCTATGTAGTATTTTCTATACATATCATATCCTAGAAATGCTATTAGCGCAAATATTATAATAATTACAATTATAAGCAAGACGGTTAGTACATTACTATATTTACTATTAAACATAGTTTCCATCTCCTTTCTATGTTTGTTATCCCTTATATACTACTATTATACCATATATTTTCTCATTTTTGTATATATTATACTATTTTTTCTCCTAATTTTTTTCCTGCTAATAAATGAAAATGTAAATGTCCTACTTCTTGACCACCATCTTTTCCACAATTTACAATTACTCTATATCCTTTTTCTTTTACTCCTTGCCCTTCTGCAATTTTATTAATTACAGCATATATTCTTCCAATTAAAGCTTCATCTTCTTTGTTTATTTCTACTAATGAAACAATATGCTTTTTAGGAATTACCAATATATGAATTGGTGCTGCTGGATTAATATCCTTAAATGCTATAATTTCCTCATCTTCATATACAATATCTGAAGGGATTTCTCTTCTAATTATTTTACAAAATATACAATCTTCCATTTTTTCTTTCCTTTCATAATATTTTATTTTTCTAATACTGCTTTAATTCTCCTAATACCTGCTGAACTTGCTTCTTCTTTTTTTATTTTGAATTTTCCTAATTCATTCGTATTTTTTACATGTGGACCTCCACATAATTCTTTGGAAACATCGCCTATTTTATATACTGTTACAATATCTGGATATTTTTCAATAAACATGCACTCTGCTCCAGATTTTATAGCATCTTCTTTTTTCATTTTCTCAACCGTAACAGGTAAACCTTCTTTTATCCATTCGTTAACTAAGTCTTCTATTTTTTGTTTTTCTTCATCAGTTAACTTATGATCACAGTTAAAATCAAATCTCATTCTTTCTTGAGTAATATTTGAACCTTTCTGATGTACATCTTTTCCTATGACAATTTTTAATGCTGCATTAAGTAAATGTGTTGCTGTATGGTAGCTAATGGTTTCTGGTGTTTGTTCTGCAAGTCCTCCTTTAAACTTCTGTTCTGAACCCATTCTTGATTTTTCTTGATGTTCTTTATATAGTTTTTCAAATTCTTCCATGTCTATCTTGTATCCTTGTTCTAAAGCTAAATCTTTTGTTACTTCTGGTGGAAATCCATAAGTATCATATAGTTTAAATACTGTTTGACCATCTATTATTTCTTTGTGCTCATTTTTTATTCTCGTTACAACCTTCTCAAATTCTTTTTCTCCGTGTGAAAGTGTTTTCATAAACTTATCTTTTTCTTCTAGAATTACTTGTTTAATCATTTTTCTATTAGACTCAATACTTGGATACATCTCTTTTAAGACATCTATATTTAATTCTATTAGTTCTCCTAGTTCATCCAAAGATATTGATAATTTATTTAAATGTCTTGTCATTCTACGAATTAATCTCCTTAATACATATCCTCTATCTACATTACTTGGTCTTCCCCCATCAGAAATAATCATTATACTAGAACGTAAATGTTCAGCAACAATTCTTCTACTTTGTATATTATCTTTTGTTGATAACTGTTCTAATTTTTCCATTATCGGTATGAAAATTTCTGTATCATAAGGAGTTTGCTTTCCCTGTAATAACATATTTATTCTTTCTAATCCCAAACCTGTATCTACATTTCTTTGTTCTAGTTTTCTATATGTGCCATCTTTTTCTCTATAATACTCCATAAATACATTGTTCCATATTTCTACATACTTACCACATCCACAAGCTGGATTACAATGTTTCGAACATGGCTCTTTTCCTGTATCATAAAACATTTCTGTATCTGGACCACAAGGGCCAACATCTCCTGCAATCCACCAGTTATCATCTTTTCCAAAATAATATATATGATTTTCTGGCATACCTACTTTTTTCCATATATTTGCTGATTCTTCATCGCGTGGAGCATCTTCATCACCTGCAAAAACTGTAACAGATAATTTATCTACTGGAATCCCTAATTCTTTTGTCAGAAAATCAAAACTCATTTTAATCGATTCTTCTTTGAAATAATCTCCTAATGACCAGTTACCTAACATTTCAAAATATGTTAAATGACGATTATCTCCTACTTCATCAATATCTACTGTTCTTACACATTTTTGATAGTCTGTAAGACGCTTTCCTTCTGGATGTTTTTCACCTAACAGATATGGTACAAGTGGTTGCATTCCTGCTGTAGTAAATAATACAGATGGATCGTTTTCTGGAATTAATGGTGCACTTGGTATGATGACATGACCATGATTTTCAAAAAATTTTAAATACTTATTTCTAATATCTATTGCTTTCATTACATTACTCCTAATTTATCAATTTGTTTAAAATTATATTATAAATTGCCCCAAAAATCAATAGTTTTTGATTTAATGTAAAGAAAAAAAGAAGGCATATGCCCTCTTTTAAATTTCCATTTGACTACTTAAAAATCCAGCTGCTGATTGTAAAACCTTCAATTCCACATCTCCCATTTTAGTGTTTGCATCTTTCGACAATAGTATAACACTGCCTATAACATCTCCTTGAGATACGATTGGATATATTACTTGTGAATTATATTTTCTTTCTTTATTATCATTTTTTGTAATCGGAATAGAAACTTCGTTGTTTTCTTTGCTTGTATAAATTTCTTTATCTTCTAATAATTGTTCTAATTCTCGGCTTAAATCCTGTTCTAAAAATTCTTTTTTTGAACCACCAGACACTGCAATAACTGTATCTTTGTCTGTTATACATGCAATATGACCTGTTGTTTTTGCTAAAGTTTCTGCATATTCAGTAGCAAATTCCGATAGTTCACCTATTGGAGAATATTTTTTTAAAATAACTTCTCCTTCTTTATCTGTAAATATTTCTAGAGGGTCACCCTCTTTTATTCTTAATGTTTTTCTTATTTCTTTTGGAATAACAATTCTACCCAAATCATCAATACGTCTTACGACTCCAGTTGCTTTCAAAATTTTCCCTCCTTTTAATTTCAAGTTTATGTTTAGTATTTGTTTTGGGAAAATTTTTATTCATTATTTTGACAATTATTTTAATTTTATGTGCAATTTACTGTAATTGTAATTCTTCTTCACTATATTGACCAAGTATATACTCTAAGTCTCTTGAAAATTCTTTTAACATTACATTTTTTATTGTTGGCTCTTTACCATGTATATAATCATCTATTAGTTGCTTTAATTGGCTTATATTTTTCATTTCTGGCTTTATTTCTTGTTTATATAATTTTACACGATTTACAAGCTTTTCTTTAATTGTTACTATATCTTCATTGCTTGCACAAGATATCCTTTGAAATGTTTGAAATACATCATAATATTTAAATATTGGCACATTCATACATTCTTTATCAAATCTCTCATAAAATACTTCCATACGCATTGGAATACATTTGAATATTTCATCAGCTTTTTCTATATACATTTTATCCTTTAATTGTATATTTAATTGATTGAAATGTATTAATACTTCTTCTATATCTTTGTTTACTTCTCCAACTGTTATTTGCGACAGTTCTTCTTCTACATTATCACAATAGTTTGATGTTAATGAAGCTACATTCATTCCATTAAAAAATATACTTTTTATTGTTCTCATATCATATTCAATTAATCCCTTGCTTATGAAGTAACTGAAATATGCAAATAATTTTACTACATCAATTAAGCGAATTTTTCCTTCTTTTACATCGCTTAAAATTTCTTCTATAACTCCTTTGAACTGATCATCACTAATTTTCCAGAATTCTTCTGTAAGAAGTCTTTTATATGCTGGAAGTTTGTCCGTATCTACAGTGTTTATTATAACCTCCATATTATCCTTAAATACTTTCATATCAAAAATTCTTGTACGTACATACATTTCAATAAATTTGAAGAAACGATATTCTGCTTTAAAATTATAGTAATAGTTATTATCAAATTCTTTAATATAGAATTGTCTATTTTCCATTAATAATACTCTTGAAGATACCAAAATAGACTTATATTCTTCGTTATCTTGAATATTGATAAATTTATCTTTTGTTACTTTTCCTGCTTTAATTTCAAATGAAACAGCTATAGTAAATATTAACATTGTTTGTAAAACACGATTATTTGTATTTGGATAATATTTATTTACCATTTCAAATACTTTTCTAAAATCATTTAAAGAGTGTTTTAGAATTCTTAAATTTTTCGTTCCACTCTTATTAAACGTGGATATAATCATACCTGTATTTTCACGTAAAAATCTAATTAATTCTTCATTTGTTTCATATCTCATCAAAAGGCCATTAATTATATAGTTAAATTCTGGAGCATATTCGAATGTTTCTCCTATTAATTTTTCTTTTATTCTTTCATAGTCATTTGCTTTATCAAATACATATTCAATTTTGTCTTGTATTTTTTCTACCATTGGCTTATCAGTTCCAGCTAAATCTCCTTCTTTATCTAGAAGATATGTTGCTATAAATGTTTTCATTTCTAAGTTGTTGCTCTTAAATTTTGTCGATAATTCCTTTTCGTTACAAATAATAATAGTTTTTATATGGTCATGTTCTACAAAGTTATTAATATATCCTAATATATCTATAACATCTACATTGGCTCTTTCTAAGTCATCAAAGCATAATACTTTATCGTCTGTAGAAAAGAAATCTGCATAATCGATTCTATCTCCATTTTGTGTAACTCCAAAAAAATTTGCCATGTCTATACCTGTTTTTGCATATTCTGGTATTGTTGTTTGGTTATTAGCTATCATAAATTTTTTTAAACCTTTATCCATTAACTGTGTAGTTTCTATAAATATTTTTTTACTAATTTCCTCTAAGTTCGATATTCCGTATAATGACATATATATTGTTGTAAATTGCTTTCCATTTAATTGCATACTTTCTATTTTATTTCTTATCTTATTGTTCCAAAAATATGTTTTTCCACTTCCCCATTCACCATTAATCATAATAGCATAATCTGTATAATCACTTCTTACATAATCTAATATACTTTCTACTAAATCTTCCATAGACTAACTCCTTTCTCTTTAATCTTTTGCAAGCGTTAAAACTCCGAATTTCATATGCTCCATTGGATTTTAAAATTTCACCACAACACTGCACTGTATTACCAGTTGTGTAAATATCGTCAAATAACAATATCTTTTTATTTTGTATTTTTTCAGAATTTTTAACTATATATGCATCTTTTAAATTACTTTTTCTTTGTTCCTTATTTAATGAACTTTGTGGCAATGTGTTTTTTATTTTGTATAAAATATTTGTTTCTAATTTAATATTTTTTATTTGTTTTGCTAATTCTTTTGCAATTAATTCACTTTGATTGTATCCTCTTATTTGTTTTCTTATTTTGCCAATTGGAACTGGAATTATTATATCATAATTTTTTAAAAATCCACATATTTTTTTATCTTTTATTATAAATTTTGAAAAGCATTTATACCTATATGCTTGATTTCCGAATTTATACTGTATAATAGTTTTTCTTATAAAATCATCATATTTAAATATATAAAAATAGTTTGTATAACTTTTAGTTAAAAATATATGTTTTTTACATATTTTCCTTTCATTTAATTTTACAAAACATTTAGGACATATGTCATCTTTACAAATTTTATTACATATCCCACATACATTAGGATAAATAACATTTAAAACACTATTAATAAATTGCATTTTACACCTTCTTTTATTGTAATTTTTTAGGGAATTTTTATTGATTTACTGAAATAAAATTTAAGTATTTTTTAGCAACAGGCGATTAAAATCGCCCATTGTTATATTTAAAGATTTATTGATTTAATATTTTATTTAAATTTTGCATTTTATAAATTAGACCTGTATTTCGCTTTTTAGTATCTACATTTTGTATCATGAATTTAATAATTTTTTCTGGTGATATAACTACTAATAACTTTTTTGCTCTTGTTAAACCTGTATATAATAAATTTCTTGTAAGTAACATTGGTGCTGATGGAGGAATTACCATAACTACAACATCAAATTCACTCCCGTTGTGCTTTATGTATTGTAATTGCATATGCATGTTCAATTTGATCTAAATCCGAAAATGCATACCATGCCACTTTGTTATCATCAAACTTAATTTTAACTTGTTTTTCAAAATGATCAATTTTTTCAATTATACCAAGTTCTCCATTAAATACTCCACTTCCATTTTCATATTTAGGTTCTTTTCTTTCCCAATATATATCATAATTATTTCGTATTTGCATTATTTTATCTTGCTCTCTAAAAATTACTCCCATGCTATTTTTTTCTGCTTTAAATTCAGATTCGGGATTTATTTCTTTTTGTAATGCTTTATTTAATTCCTTTGTTCCTAGCATTCCTTTTCTTGTTGGAGAAAGAACCTGTATGTTTTCAAAGAAATTATAGTCTCCAAAATCTTGTAATCTACCTTTACACAATGATATAACTTGATACAACATAGCATCATTCGAATTTTCTTTTATGTAAAAAAAGTCATCATTTGCTTGTTTTTCCTGTGCTTCTTTATTTGTCATAAAACATTCTCCAATATTTACTTTATGAGCATTTACAATTATTTTACTTTTGGCTGCTTGTCTAAATATTGTATCTAAATGAATTGTTGTAATCGTTTGTGATTGTATTAAATCGGATAGTATACTTCCTGGACCTACTGATGGAAGCTGATCTGCATCTCCTACAAGTATTAATTTTGTTCCTTTATATATAGCTTTTAACAAGTAATTCATTAAAAATACATCTACCATTGATACTTCATCTACAATAATAACATCTGCATCAATTGGAGCTACATCATAGTCTGTACTTTCAATACTTCCTTCTTCCTCTATTTTTCCGATTTCTAATAAACGATGCAAAGTTTTTGCCTCTTTTTTTGTTGCTTCTGTCATACGTTTTGCTGCTCTTCCTGTTGGAGCACAAAGTACTACCTTTTTCTTATATTTTTCATACAAATCTATTATTCCTTTTATAATAGTTGTTTTGCCAGTTCCTGGCCCACCTGTTATAATACACACATTATTTTCATTTACTGCAATAATTGCTTCTTTTTGCTTGTCTGATAATTCTATATTATTCTCTTTTTCTATTGTCGCTAGCTCTCCTTTTACTTTTTTAATTTTTTTGCTATTTTCGAAATTATCAAGTGACAAAATTTTTTCTGCTATATTGCTTTCAGCTTTATAAAATGGATATAAATATACAAGTTCTATTCCTTCCTCTTGTTTTTCTATTACTATTTCTTTTGTTACATTTAAATCTATTAAACAATCTTCTATGTTTTTTACTTCTACATTCAACAATTGTTGAACAAATGTTATTAAATTTTCTTTTTTTACACAAGTATGACCATTGTAACTTACTCTAATTAAGCTGTACTTTATCCCACTTTTAATCCTTTGTACATTGTCTATTCCAATTCCAATATCTAATGCCATCCTATCAATTTGCTTAAAATCTACTCCTCTTGCAATATCTATTAAAATGTATGGATTTTCTTCTATTTTTTCAATCGCATTTACTCCTAATAATTTATACACTTTTTTGGCATTTGCTGGACCAATTCCAAATCTCTCCAAAAAACCAACAATTTGCCATAGCTCCCAATTTTCATTAAAACTATCTGCCATCTCTATTGCTTTTTCTTTTGTAATCCCTTTTATTTGCGATAATTTTTCAGGTTCATATTTAAAAATGTGTATTGTTTCCTCTCCAAATGTATTTACAATTTTTTTTGCTGTCGCTACTCCTATACCTTTTATTGTACCATTAGCCAGATATTGTTCAAGTGATGCTAATGTTTGTGGCATTAATTTTTCAAATGAATCTATTTTGAATTGTCTTCCATAATCTTGATGTGTCACAAATTTTCCTATCAACTTTAAAGTATCTCCTGAGTTAATAAATGGAAGATATCCGAACTACTGTTAACTCTTCTTCATCTGTTTCAAAATTGGCTATTGTATAACTATTTATTTCATTTTGAAAAATCATTTCTTTTACGATACCTTGTATCTCCAATTAATTTCCTCTTTTCTGAATATTTTA
>CANQZT010000060.1 GCA_947628335.1 uncultured Clostridia bacterium
CCTTGTTAACGACAAGAGATTGAACAACACTTCCTGCTTTACCAAATTCTTTGTAGCTATAATTAGTAAAACCATAATCTAGTAATTTTGTAGCTTCAGAAAAACGAACCTTAGTAGAAGGAGCTTTCATAATAACAGCAATAAGAGATAAGCCATCACGTGTAGCGCTAGCAGATAAATTATACAAAGCAACAGAAGTAGAACCTGTTTTTAAACCAGTAGCACCTTTATAATTTCTAATTAATTTATTAGTATTTACTAGTTCAGACTTACCATCACGTAGGCTATCCATCCAAATAGTTGTATATTCAGTAATTTTTGGGTGTTTTGTTAAAAGTTCACGTGACATAATAGAAATATCATAAGCAGAAGTTATATGACCATCTTCATCAATACCATGACAATTTTTAAAAGTAGTATCACTCATACCAAGTTCTTTTGCTCTAGCATTCATTTGTGCAACAAATGCCTCCTCAGAACCTGCAAGATATTCTGCCATAGCAACAGTACAATCATTAGCACTAACAACGCAAATAGCTTTTAGCATTTCATGAACAGTAAGAGTTTCTTTTACATCAAGCCAAATTTGAGATCCACCCATAGAACTTGCATTTTCACTACAAGGAATTGGAGTATCTAAAGTAATTTTTCCACTATCTAACGCTTCCATAATAAGAAGAATAGTCATAACTTTAGTAACACTTGCAGGGCGTAACTTTTCATGCATATTGTGATCATATAAAACTGTGCCACTATTTTGTTCAATTAAAATAGCACTACCACATTCTAAATTCAAAGAAGTAGAATTAGTAGATGTATCATTAATACTTGCACTAACTTGCCAAGAACGATCATTATTAGACCAAACATAGTCATCAGAACTAGCTAGGCAGATATTAGAGAAAATAAAAAATAAAGCGAGAATCATAGCAGTTATTTTTTTTAACAATTTATTTTGCATATATAAACCTCCTAAAAAAACTTATTAAAAAATATGCAGATAAAGGAGATTATAGAATAAGAAAATTGGGCGTTAACGAAATCAAAGATTTCAACGCCAGAATATACAAAATTGCTTTGCAATAAATTTTAAAATAAATTTATAAAACAATAACTTAACAAAAATGTTTTATGCAAATTTTAATAGCATTATCTTTTATAATTAATTTTCCATATTCAATTAATTTACTCTCAAATAAATTAGAGTTAGGGACTAAAAAAGCAAATTCACTAATTGCACAAGTAAAAGACTTTAATAGAGTATTATTTATATGTATGTTACTGAAAACTAAATAAAACTTTTCATTATATTCGTATAAAGAAATACTATCAACAAAATTATTTAAATATTTTAAAAGACTATTATTTAAAAAAGTGCAAAATTCACAAAGTTCGTCAAAAGAATTAAAGCAATAAATAGATTTTTCATTATCCATTAAAGAAGTCTTTCTTTTAATATTAATTTTTTTCTTTCTATATGAACTTTTTCCTTTTTCTTTTTCTTGTTCAAGCCTTGTCACAGTAAGAATAAAATTACCATTAGCCATTGCCAAAGCTTCAATCATAATACGATAATCTTCAGTTACAAACCCAACTTCTTTTTCAGCTTTTTCTAACATATGTAAAAACAATTCTTGAGATTCTATTGAATTAGACATAAAAGTATGAAAATCAATATCATTTTCTTTCAAATCATCTAAATTCAAAGTAATTCTAATTTTATTTTCATTTAGTTTTTCTATTTTCATTAAACAGTTACCTCCAAAGATTTAATCTCTATATCTATTATACTACAAATTTAAACACAATTGAATAAACAATTTTTGGTAATAAATAATATAAATAAAAAGGTTTTATTTATAAATTAATGTAGATAAAAAATTACCAATGATATATTATATTAAAATTGTTCAAAAAGTGTACTAAAATAATATCATAAACAAAACAAAAATAAAAGTAAAATACACATAAAAAATAAAAAAATTACCAATATATTACTTGAAAAAAATTATATATGCATATATAATATATAAGATTGAAAAAGGAACCAAAAAACGAAAGAAAAAACATAATAAATAAAGGAGAGGAAAAATGGCTACAAGAGACAAAAATATATGGATTTTAATTGTATTTATTTTATCAGGTTTAGTAATAGGAGGATTATTAGGAGAATTAGCTTCAAAAGTAGACTATTTATGGTGGTTATCATATGGACAAGAATTTGGGCTTACAAATCCAATGATATTAGATTTAAGCATCGTAAAACTAACATTTGCATTACAGTTAAAAATAAATATAGCAAGCATTATAGGAATGGGAATTGCCATTTTTATATATAGAAAAGTTTAAATAAGGGAAAAGAAAATATGGGGGAAGAAGAAAGGAAGAATTATATGAAATTCAACATGAAACAACTCCCAGAATCAGAAAGACCTTATGAAAAAATGGAATTTTATGGAGCAGAAAAATTATCAAATTCTGAATTATTAGCAATAATAATAAAGTCTGGAACAAGAGAAGAAACATCATTAAGTTTAGCACAAAAAATCTTATCACTTGAAGGAAAAAGTGATAAAAATAATTTAAAATTTCTACAAGATTTAACAATAGAAGAACTCACAAAAATAAAGGGAATCGGAAAAGTAAAAGCTATACAAATACTTGCAACTTGTGAACTAGCAAAAAGAATATCAAAACCAATTGATTCATTAAAAATAGTGATTAAAGATACTGAAGATGTGGCAAAATTATTTATGGAAGAGCTAAGAAACGAAAAAAGAGAAAAAGCAAAACTATTAATATTAAATTCAAAAAATGTCCTACTAAAAATTGTAGATATAGCACTTGGAGGAGAAAACTTTGCATCACTAGAACCCAAATTCATATTACAAGAACCAGTAAAAATGGGAGCAGCCAGTATAGTATTAGTACACAATCATCCAAGTGGGAATCCATATCCAAGTTGGCAAGATGATCAGATGACAGATAGAATACATGAATGTGCAGATATAATGGGAATAACCTTAAAAGATCATGTAATAATAGGACATAATCAATACATGAGCATATTTCATTATCAAAAAAATAAAAAAAGAGAGGAAAAAGAAAAATGAAATTATTTAATATTGGCGGTAAAGATCTAGGAATAGACTTAGGAACAGCAAATATGTTGGTCACATTAAAAGGAAAAGGAATTGTTGTAAAAGAACCATCAGTAGTTGCAATAAATAGAAAAACAGGAGCAATTTTAGCTACAGGGTTAGAAGCCAAAGAGATGTTAGGAAGAACACCAGAACAAATAAAAGCAATTAGACCATTAAAAGATGGAGTAATTGCAGATTTTACAGCAACCCAATTAATGTTAAAAAATATAATAGAAAAAGTATCTAAAAAATACAATATTGGAAAACCAAGAGTAGTTGTTGGAGTTCCATCAGGAATCACAGAAGTAGAAGAAAGAGCAGTAGAAGAATCAGTTATACAAGCAGGAGCAAGAGAGGTATATCTAATTGAAGAACCAATGGCAGCAGCAATTGGAGCAAATTTAGATGTATCAGAACCAAGTGGAAATATAGTAGTAGATATAGGAGGAGGAACAACAGAAGTTGCAGTAGTATCTCTTCGGAGGAATAGTGGTAAGCAATTCACTTAGAGTTGCAGGAGACGAATTAGATCAAGATATAATAAACTATGTAAAAAGAGAACTAAATTTAAGTATAGGTGAAACAACAGCAGAAGAAATAAAAATAGAAATAGGATGTGCATTACCATTTATGACAGAACTTAACAAAGAAATAAGAGGAAGGGATTTGTCAACAGGTTTACCTAAAAATGTAATAATAACATCAGACCAAGTTCAAGAAGCAATGGCAGAATCATTATCAGAGATAGTAGAAGTTGTAAAAATGACATTAGAGAAAACACCACCAGAACTTGCATCAGATATTATAGAAAAAGGAATTGTACTTGCAGGAGGAGGAGCATTAATAAAAAATTTGGACAAACTGCTTAGTCAAAAAACAGGAATGCCAGTATATGTAGCAGAAGAACCACTAGATTGTGTAGTAAAGGGAACAGGAAAAACACTAGAGGATTTAGATAGATTAAAGAATGTATTAATAAACGCAAGAAAAAGAAGATAGAAAACTAAAAGGAGGCAAAAATGTATAAAAAAAAGACCAGTATAATAGGAATAGTAATAACCATTATTATACTAATTGTATTAGTATTTATTTCTAATATGAATGTAGATAGTTTATCTCACATTGAAAATGTAGTTTCATCAATAGTAATGCCAATACAAAATGGCCTAACATACTTAAAAAACAAAATCACGGGAAATAAAGAATTTTTTGCCGATATTAGTAAATTACAAGAGGAAAATGAAGAGCTAAAAAAGAAAAATACTGAATTAGAAACAACACTAAGAGAATACGAAATTGTAAAATCTGAAAATGCAACATTAAAGGAATATTTAGACTTAACAGAACAATATGGTGACTATACAACAAAAGCAGCATATATAATAAATAAAGATATAAGCAATTATAGTAATGTTTTTGTTATAAATGTTGGAAAAAAAGACGGAATAGAAATAAATATGACAGTAATATCTGAAAAAGGATTAGTAGGTCATGTTATATCGGTAACAGATAATACAGCTAAAGTACAAACAATAATAGATACAGCAAGTACTGTAAGTGCAACGTTATCCACAACAAGAGACAATTTAGTGTGTAAAGGAACACTCGAACAAACAAGAATGTTGAAAGCTACATATATTCCTACAAATGCAAATCTTATACAAGGAGATGTTATTGAGACATCAGGAATGGGAGGCATATATCCAAAAGGAATAAAAATAGGAACAATACAAAGTATAGAAAATACAGATAATATAGTAAATAGGACAGCAATAGTTAGTCCAGCAGTAGATTTTGATAAAGTAGAAACAGTATTAGTCATTACACAACAATAAAGCAAGCTTTTAAATAGGCTACTAGGAGGGAAAAATGAAAAACACACTAATAGTAATAACTATAATAATAATATTTATACTATTTTATTTTCTGCAAGCAAATTTCTTTAGCTGGTTTAACATAGCAGGAGTATCTCCGAACCTATTTGTAATATTAATTTTATTTATAGGCCTATTTGCTGGAAAAAGACTAGGTATACCACTAGGAATATTTTTAGGAATATTGTTAGACTTTTTTATAAATAAAAAGATAGGAATATCAGGAATTATGTTAGGGGTAATAGGAGCGCTTGGGGGAATGCTAGATAAAAATTTTTCAAAAGATAGTAGAATAACTATAATAATAATGACAGTTGTATCAACAATAATTTATGAAATAGGGGTATATTTTTTAAATATAATTTTTTGGCATTTAACCGTAGAAATAATAGCATTTGCAAAAATTCTTTTAATAGAAGTCTTATATAATATATTTATAGTAATAATATTTTATCCATTGCTTCAAAAAGCAGGATACTACATAGAAGAAGCATTTAAAGGAAACAAAATATTAACAAAATATTTTTAAAAATATAAGAGATATAAAAAGGAGGAAAAGTTGAAATTAAGGAATAGTAAAGTAAATTATAATTTTAGATACAATCTGTTTACTAGCTTTGTTTATATAATAGGCATTGTTTTATTGTTTCAGCTTTTTAACCTTCAAATAATAAACGGACAAGAATATAGAGAAACATCAAATACAAGGCTTACAAGAGAAAGTACATTAAAAGCTGCAAGAGGAAATATAACAGATAATACAGGAACAATAATAGTAGGAACAACTACAAGCTATAACTTAGAAATATATAAAAGTAAGATAGATACAGAAACACTAAATCAAACACTATTAAAAGTAGCAAATGTATTAGAAACAAACAATAGTCAGTATATAGATGAATTTCCAATAACAGTGAATCCATTTACATTTATATACAATGATCAAGAAAAAGAAAAAAAATGGAAAGCAACAAATAAGCTAGATGAAAATTTAACAGCTGAAGAAGCTTTTTATAAATTCAAAGAAAAATACAAAATAGAAAACGACAACATAGAAGAGGCAAGAAAAATAATGGCTATTCGTTACCAAATAGCACAAGAAGGATATAGTTCAACAAAATCAGTTACAATTGCTCAAAATATTAGTTTAGAGAGTGTACATATATTTAATGAACAAAATGATGCATTTCCAGGAATAAATATACAAGAAGTACCAGTAAGAGCGTATCCTAAAGGGACTCTTGCATCACACATAATTGGATACACATCAATGATTTCAGATGAGGAATATAAAGTAGAAAAAGACAATGGATATACATTAAATGATTACTATGGAAAATCAGGAATTGAAAGAGTAGCAGAAACTTACCTAAAAGGAACAGATGGAATAAAACAAATAGATATGGCTGTAGATGGAACAATCACAGATGAATATATACAAACAGGAGCTGTACAAGGAGCAGATGTAGTATTAACAATAGATGCAAATTTACAATCAGCAACAGAACAAGCACTAGCATCAAATATAGAAAAAATTAGGGCAGGTGTATATGGAGAAAAGTCAGAAGCAACAGGAGGAGCAATGGTAGTTATGAAGGTAGATACAGGAGAAATACTTGCAATGGCAAGTTATCCAGACTACGATCCATCTAAATTTACATTTGGAATTGATCCAGAAACGTGGAATATATATAAAGGTGGTAATATGAAAAATAGGGCAATACAAGAAAACTATCCACCAGGTTCAATATATAAGATGGTAACGGCAGTTGCAGGACTAGAAACAGGAGTAATAGATAAAACAACAAAAATAAATGATACATACAGATACACATACTATAGAGACTATCAGCCAACATGTTGGAAAGTAGGAGGTCATGGATATTTAAATGTAACATCTGCAATACAACATTCGTGTAACTATTTCTTCTATGAAACAGGAAGAAGATTAGGGATAGATAATTTAGCTCGATATTCGAAACATTTTGGTTTAGGGAAAAAAACAGGTGTAGAATTAATAGGAGAAGCGTCAGGAAAAATAAACGAACGAGTAGAAGGCGTAGCATGGAATCCAGGAAATACAATACAAGCGGCAATACGGTCAGTTAAATAATCAATTTACTCCAATACAGGCAGCTAAATATATAAGTATGCTGGCAAATGGAGGAAAAATAGTAAAACCAACAATAATAAAATCTATACGAAAAGTAGATGGAACTGAGATACCAAAAGAAGAATATACAGCATATTTTAATCAAAAATTAGGTATAGAAGCAGAAGCAGATGATGGTATAAAAATAAATCCAGATAATTTAGATACTGTCTTAGAAGGAATGAGATCGGTTACTAATGAATCTGGAGGAACAGCATATCAATATTTTAAAAACTTTAATATAGAAGTAGGAGGAAAGACGGGATCTGCTCAATTTGGAAAGGAAGAGGAAGGAAAAGCACATGCATGGTTTGTTGGATTTGCACCATTTGATGATCCTGAAATTGCAGTAGTAATCTTAGTAGAAAATGGTGGACATGGTGCATACACAGCAGAAGCGGCAAGAGATGTAATGGCACAATACTTTGGAATGAATACAATACAAGTATCAGAAGATGTAACAGCAATACCATATACAGAAATACAAAACTAAAAATGGAAAGAAGGACTTTTGCAATGATAAATTGTGTAAATATTGTTTTAGGAAAAGAAGAAATAACACTAAAAATAAATGAACAAGCAACTATAGAACAAATAGAAGAATGTTTAAAAGAAAAAATACCAGAACTTAGAAGGCTATATAAAGATGAAAAAACGCCAATCTTTGTAACAGGCAAGACACTAAAAAATCAAGAAATGGATATAATAAAAGAAATTATACAAACAGATATAGATGTACAAATAGAATTTGATAGTCCAAAGGTATTAGGGCTATATGGAATAAGAAAAGCATTTTCAGAAAAGATTGAAACATCAGAAACGAAGTTTCATAAAGGCTCATTACGTTCTGGGACTAAAATAGAATATGAGGGAAGTATTGTAGTAATAGGAGACGTTAATGCAGGAAGCGAAGTAATAGCAGGAGAAAATATAGTTGTACTAGGTAATTTAAGAGGAGTAGCACATGCAGGTGCAAAAGGAAATAAACAGGCAATAATTGCAGCAACTGCAATAAATTCTCCACAAATAAGAATATCTAATATAGTAAAGGAACTAGAAAAACAAGAAAACAAAACTTATGCAAAAATAGAAGAAAATGAAATTGTATTAGAATAATATTATTTAGCAGTAACAAAAAATCGACAAAAATAATAAAAATAGTGTACAAACCCCTAAAGAAAATGTTATAATAAATAAGTATATAATAAATAAAAAGGGGTTTATGTTATGGAAAATATTAAAATTTTTGCATGTAGTAGGTCAGCAGAAAAATTTACAAAAGAAATCTGTGATTGTTTAGAAATACAAATGGGAAAAATTAATTCAATAAAATTTAAAAATGATAATAATTTTGTACAAATATTAGAAACAGTAAGAGAGCAAGACGTATATCTTGTACAAACAACAGAGCCACCAGTAAACGAAAGAGTAATGGAATTGTTAATTACAATAGATGCTGTAAAAAGAGCATCTGCTAGAAGAATAAATGTAGTATTGCCATATTTCATTTATTCAAGATCAGACAAAAAAGATCAACCACGAGTTCCAGTTACAGCAAAATTAATGGCACAATTAATAGAAGCAGCAGGAGCAGATAGAGTAATAACTTGTGACTTACATA
>CANQZT010000061.1 GCA_947628335.1 uncultured Clostridia bacterium
AAAAATTATTACTCCTTTTTAATTACTTACACATACCTGCATTTATAACTGGTGTATTAATTGATGGTATGTACCAAACACTTAGCTGGGTAGTTGCTGTAATGTTACCACCTATGGCAATATTTTTCCCACTTTTTACAATATTAGAAGATCTTGGATACTTACCACGAATTGCTTTTAACTTAGACAATTACTTTAAAAAAGCTTGTACTACTGGAAAACAAGCATTAACAATGTGCATGGGCTTTGGCTGTAATGCTGCACGGCGTTGTTGGTTGTAGAATTATAGATTCTCCACGAGAAAGACTAATTGCAATTTTAACAAATGCCTTTGTCCCTTGTAACCGGAAGATTTCCTTTTTTAATTACCATTGCAAGTATTTTTATTGGAAGTATTGCTACAGGATTTACTGCTTCTATATTATCAACTATTACAGTATTATTCGTTATTATATTGGGTATATATTTAACTTTATTAGTTTCAAAAATACTATCAAAAACAATTTTAAAAGGAATTCCATCATCTTTTATTTTAGAACTTCCACCATACAGAAAACCACAAATTGGAAAAGTGCTAATTCGTTCACTTCTTGATAGAACCTTATATGTTCTTGGAAGAGCAATATCTGTGGCTGCACCGGTTGGTATTGTTATTTGGATTTTTGCAAATGTCCAAATTGGTAATGCAAGCATTTTAACACATATCGCATTATTTTTAGATCCATTTGCAAAACTTCTTGGAATGGATGGATATATCCTAACTGCTTTTATTTTAGGAATTCCAGCTAACGAAATTGTACTTCCTATTATTTTAATGAGTTATATGGCAAAAGGAAGTTTAGTTAACCTTGAAGATACATATATGATTGGAAACATTCTTCGAGACAATGGTTGGACCATCCTTACTGCTATAAATGTTATGATTTTTACTTTACTACACTTTCCTTGCAGTACAACACTGCTTACTATAAAAAAAGAAAGTGGTAGTTGGAAATGGTCTATAATTGCATTTCTACTTCCTACTGTATGTGGTATTGTTATTTGTATGACTACTACACTTATTTATAATATTATAATGTAGAATTTCCAAAAACAACCTTACAAAAATGTAAGGTTGTTTTTTACTCTAAATCATGTCGTGCTAATATCTGTGCTGGTGTTTTTCTTATGACTTTAAACAATGGCAATATACCTACTATTATATTAAATATGTAAACAATTAAAATAGAAATACCCACTGACCAATAGTTTACTACAAACATTCTATCTATATATGAGATTTTTGATACTTGATATAATATATATGTCATAAGTATTATTCCCGGCATACTTGCCATTGTAGTTATGGATATAATTTCACCCATGAACATTCTATATATATCTTTTTTCTTTATTCCAATTGCCCTCAAAACTCCTATTTCCTTTATTCTAGAAAGGAACGATGACCTTATCATCAAATATATTTCTATTAATGATATTGCAAGTATTACCCCTGCAAATATTACTGCACTTACAACTTCATTATGTCTGTTTTCAAGGTAGTCTTGTCTATTTTTTTGATATATGTCTATAATATTTAAATTATAATTATTTTTAAATTCGTCCATTACTGCGTATTTATTTTTCGGGTATATTGTAAAACCATTACACTTTGAAATTACACTATACTTTATAGTATTATTATTTACAAGGTACTCTTGTTTATTTGTTTTGCTATCATAATATCCTACTACTGTTAGTTTCTTTCCGTTTACTTCAGTATTAATTTGTTTGTTTAATTTCATTTCTCCAGAATTTGTCTTATTTACTATTACTTCATAATCATTTTCTGGCATTCTTCCTTTTGTTATCGTTATATCGTCTAAGTATAAAGTATAATCTTGGACTGTAGTTTCAAATTCTTCTTGATCTGGACTTTGAAAATAAATCCCTGTCCCAAATTGACTCTGTGTCATATTATTTAAAATGTTAATAAATAACTCTTTTTTCACATAAATTGATGCACTTAAATTATCCACTAATCCAACTATTTTAAAGCTTTTCATTCCATCTATAGTTACTTCTCTATTTAATAATTCATCCACATTTTTTATTCCCATACTTTGGATATGTGAAAATCTTGCATTAAGCATATTGTCAGCAACTTTTTTATCTATTACTATTTCATAGTCATTTTCTGGCATTCTTCCTTTTACTATTAAATTTTCATTAATTTTATTTATATCTACAAGTGAACCTGCAAGTTCAAAAGAATATGTTGATAGTTGATAATAATTATCCATTTTTATTTTAAAACTTACATTAGTATCTCCTGGTACCATATAATCTATATTTTCTAATTGCTCATATTTTAAATAATCATCTACATTTACTCTTGCTGTATCTACTTTAAGATAGTTTTTATCTACAGTTACATAATCTGATTCTTTTATATTTGTTACTCCTGCAATATTGCATATACTATATACTATAAACATACTAGAGGCAAAAAAACCTAGTAATAATATCTTTTTTAGTGTCGTATAGTTTAATACCCTATTGAATCCTGTTTTAATAGATTTAGCAATTCCGTACACAGAACTATATTTCGTTTTATATTTTTTATTTACTACCTCATCCATATTATATTTGTATTTTTCATAAATACTTTTATCTATTTTTTGATAATGTTCATTTATAAGTTCTATTGAAGAATTTTCATCCACGACTTCAATTTTTTTGTTTGCTGCTTCAATAAATATATTCCCATTTTTAAATACTAATTTTACAGCAATTTCAGCCTCTTCATCATCTGAATATACATCTATATTTATTTTTTTGTCTTTCAAATTATTTATGCTTTTAAAATCTTTTAAGTAGATTTTATTGTCTAACCTATATTCTAATGATTCTTTAGAAATATTTTCATAATCTTTTACAATTTTACCATCTTGCACTTCTACTATTCTAGTGGCATAAAATTTTGCTAAATCAACTTCGTGTGTTACAAGTATTACTAGTTTCTCTTTAGATATAGCTTTTATTATATTCATTATTTCTAATGAATTTTTCCCATCTAAATTTCCTGTTGGTTCATCTGCAATTACAATGCTTGGATTTTTCACTATTGCTCTTGCAATAGCAACTCTTTGCTTTTCTCCACCAGATAACATTCCTGCTGGTCTATTTCTATACCTATACATATTTACAGCTTCTAAAACATAATTTACCCTTTTTTGAATTTCCTCTTTGTTTCGTAATCCATTCATTTTTAAACTGATAGCTATATTATCAAATACAGACATATTTTCTATTAATTTATAATCTTGAAATATATATCCAATATTTAAGTTTCTAATTTTATCAACTGTATATGATCTTCTTTTAGTTATTTTTTTACCATTAATAAAAATTTTGCCACTATTTACTTTATCTAATCCACCTATTGCATTTAAAAGCGTAGTTTTCCCACTTCCGTGATTGACCTAAAATTGCAATTAAACCTGTATTACCTAATTCTAGAGAAGTGTTATTTATAATATGAATTTCATTTTTTCTTCTTCTATTAAAATACTTATTTACTTTTTCTATTTTTATCATATTACCTACACCTCCTCATTGTATGTATTTATTGCTGTATTTTTAAATAATTTTCTTGCAAACTTTCTTGAAATAAGTCTAGAAATTACAACTAATATTACATACATAAGTATATATTCTCTTAAACTTAAAAATTTACTTATTTTTGCTATATATGGTAGGTTTACTATATTTGATTTTACTGCATATATAAATAGCAATAAAACACCATAAGAAAGCGATGAATTAACAAATAACTCTATATCTAATATTCTTTTTACATTTTTATATGTTGCTCCTAACATTCTTAATGTCGTATAATATATATTTCTCGATTTTAATATTATCTTTATTATTAAGTATGATATAAAGAATAACACTATAATTAAAATAATAGTTACTATCACTTTTATTATTTTTATAATAGTTCTTGTATTTTCATTTTGATCAATTTTAAAATCTGTTACCTTTTTTGCTGTTATTCCTAAATTTTCTAAGCTAGTTAAAGTTTCATTAATTTTTTCTTTATCTTTTACAAAAACACTTGATTGATAAGACGATTTATTATATAACGAATTATAATCATCAGTATTAATAAATACTTTGTATCTATTAATATCATATTTATCAAGTCCTGTTAGCTTTTTAAAATTTGATTTTGTATATGTATTTGATATATTTAAATGTAACTCATCACTATAATAAATATTACTAGTATAAACATCCAATGGTTGATTTAATATTTTATTGTTTTTAAACTGATATTTAAACTCATCATCTACTATTGCTTTTCCTGGTTGTACCTTATCACTTGGTTCTATAATATATTGGTTATATTTGTTGTTAAAAATTAATTTGATTGTACTATAATTTTTATTTACTATACATCTTAAATCATTTAGGATATTTTTTGAAACATAAAATTTTGTTTCATAATTAATCGAATCATCGTATTGTACCCCAACTATTATTAAATCTTTCATTTTTTCATCACTGTATGCATTTACTCCTGCTGGTTTTAAAATAGAATATGTTTTATTTAATATATCATCTATTTTTATATAATTATCTTCTCTCATTTTTACAATAATTTCATCATCATTTTCTGGAAGTCTTCCTAAATCAACATTTCCTTTAAAATTATTTATATCAAAAAAATATCCATAAATTGTTATATCGTTTCTTGATAATGGTATCCCACTATCTAAGAATATATCATCTTCTACAACATAATCTACATTTGATATTTGCTTTATTTTATTATATTCTTCATCTGTAAATGATGTTTTATCTTTTTTATTTATTAAAATTCTATTTTCTGATAAATTACGAAATGCTATACTATACCCATTATCTGTTGTTTCTTCTTCTGATAACTTAAAACTTGCATATTCTGCAAGAATAGCTGAACTCATGAAAAAGAAAACTAAAAATAATAATAAAAATTTCGTAACAATATTAAATGTATTTCTCACTCCAAGTCTATATTTATTTACTATACTTATATTATTATACATACTCTCTTTAGGTACTTGCTCATTGGTTACTTTCTTTATTTGCGTATTTTCTATTATTCTTCCGTCATTCATTTTTATAATTCTTGTTGCATACTGTTCCACCTGTTCTATATTATGCGTTACAATTACAACAAGCTTATCCTTGGCAACTTTCTTTAATATCTCAACAACTTCATTTGCCGACTTAGAATCTAAATTTCCTGTTGGCTCATCTGCAACAATTATTGGCGTATCTTTTACCATTGCTCTTGCAATGGCAACTCTTTGTTTTTGTCCTCCAGATAGTTTAGATACTTTTGTATTTTTAAATTTTGTAAGACCAACTTGCTCTATAATATCTAATACTTTATTTTTTACTTCATGCTTTTTATATCCATTAAGCAACAATACTAATTCAACATTTTGGTAAACTGTATAACTATTTATTAAGTTAAAACTTTGAAAAATATTTGATATATATTTTCTTCTGTAATCTTCAAAATCTTTTTCTGTATAATGGCTGGTTTCATTGCCATTTATATACATTTCTCCTTCTTCATAACTATCAAGACCAGATATAACATTTAAAAGTGTGCTTTTTCCACTTCCAGATTCTCCTGTTATTACTACAAATTCACCAAGCTTTAATTCTAAATTAACTTTTGTAAATCCTGATGCTATAATTCCCTTATTATAATAGAATTTTGATACATTCTTTAATTTTAACATCATTTATCCCCTTATTAATAAAATTATATTTATTGTATCACAGTATATATTTATTATCTATATATTAATAAAAAATTAAGAAAAAAAGCACATACAAGATTTATCCTTATATGTGCCATATTTCTAATCTTCATCTACAAAATTAAATTCATCTTTAAATTTTTCTTTGAATATTTCAAATACTTTATTTAATGTATCTTCATCGTCTACACTTACATAAGATTCTTCTTCTTCTGAATCTGTGTCTTCTACTTTTAATATTACTACTTCTCCTTCTTCTTCTTCACTATCATCTGCTGGTAATAATACTACATATTCTTCTCCATCTAATTCTACTAGATCTAAAAATTCAAATTTAACCTCTTCTCCATTTTCATCATTTAATATAATTATGTTATCTAATTCTTCTTCTGGAATGTTATTTTCATCCATAATTGTTCTCCTTTCAAATTTTGTATATATTTTTTAATTTTAATAACTTTTTTATTGTTTTTCTTATTTATTATTTACTCTTTTTTTTATGATATACTTTCTTTTATTTTACTTTTTATTCATATAAATCTCTAGTATATATACTGCTGAAATAGTATCTACTATTCCTCTTTTTTTAGTTTTATTAACTTCTAAAAAATTCATTGTTTTATGAGCTGCAACCGTAGTCAATCTTTCATCAATTTCTACAATTTCTATTTTAGGAAATTTACATTTTAATTTATGAATAAATTTTTTTGTTATTTCTACTCTATCTGAACTTGTCCCATTCATATTATATGGCATTCCAATTGCTATTTTGTCTACTTCATATTGCTCTATAATTTCTTCAAGTCTTTTTAACACAATTTTATCATTTCCATTATGATGTATAGTTTCCAATCCCTGTGCTGTAATTCCTAAAGCATCAGAAACTGCAACTCCAACTCTCGCATCTCCATAATCAATTCCAAGTGTTCGCATATTATTCATCTAATCCTATATAGTTTTTTACCATTTTTTCTAACAATTCATCACGCTCAATTTGTCTTACTAAGTTTCTTGCATCTTTATGGCTCGTAATATACGTTGGATCACCTGACAAAATATATCCTACAATTTGATTTATAGGATTATATCCTTTTTCTAATAAAGCTTCATATACACTCTTTAAGATTTCTCTTGAATGTGCATTTTTTTCTTTTTCCACCGTAAAATTCATTGTTTTATCCATATCCATAATTCATTCCTCCTTAAATATTATTTATATCACTCTCATCTGGACTTGTATTGTCAAGATATTCTTCTAATTTTTTTGTTACACTTTCCAATGCAGTTCCTTTATAATATGTTGTTAAAACAAAATTTAATTTAGGTTTTACATATTGCAAATCTACTTCGTTTTCCTCTCCTTCTTCTAATACTTCTTGTATTTTTAGATTCTCTATATTATTTTTTAAATCTCGTATAAATTCAACTACCCCTTCTATATCAACTCCCGAAAATACAATTGCAAACTTAGGGCCCATATATCTTACAAATACATACTCCGAAGAAATACTTTGACTAATATATTCACTTACTCTTTCTATAACATTATTTCCTGTCTCTCTACTACAATCTTTATTTATTTCTTCTAGATTTATGATCTTAAACATACACACAGTCGATGTTGTATATTTATCAATTATTTTCTTACCTTTTCCATATAAATACTCTGCTGAATTTAATTTAGAAAATACATCTTTTCTTGAAATATTTTCTACAGTATTTTGATATGATACCGTTTTATACACAGCAATTATATTTTCTTTTACTACTTCTAATATAGTCGTATCAATTTGGTCAAATGCATGTGGTACTCCACTTTCTATAATCCAGTATCCAATATACACATTATCTATATAAAGTGGAAAGAACATTGCCGCTTTTGCTCTTTCGAATTCCATAGTTTGGTATGGTAATCTTTCAGATGGATTATCAACAGTTACATATTTAGGCATTGCCGTTGATATACTATCTTTAAATATTTCTTGATTATGAAGACTTCTTAGTGCTTCCCAATGTTGTTCTTGAACGTTTGACGCCTTTATTACATATTCTGCACCATCAAACATTACAATTGTAGAATATTTTATATCATATTTTTCAATTAAAATTTCATTTATTTTTTCTATTTTTTCATCTACAGATGTGTATTCCCCAATTGTATTCATAAAATCTTGTAATACATTTAATCCAGTAATTTTTTGATTAATATTGTTGAAGTTTTGTACTCTTTTATATATTATGATATTATATATCATTAATGCTATAATTATCACTACTAATAGAATTAATACAAATACCACTAATTTTCTCACCTCTAATTTTCTATCTTTATTTTTTCATTAAAGTAATCATTTTCTAAAATTTATTTGACCTTCCATAATTAGCTACTGGTTTATATTTGTTATTTAATAAAGGGTATACCATATTTCCTAACTCTTTTAATACAGACATAAAGTTTTTTGAATATCCATTTAAAGAAATTTTACAATTTACTAATCCTTCTAAATATTTAGAATAAACTTGTTCGTCAAATGGTATTGTACAATATTTTACATTATCTTTATTAAATAATTCTGTCATAAATGACATTGATGGATCATTATAATATGACATTCCTCCTATAATTACTTTAGGTGTTAATG
>CANQZT010000062.1 GCA_947628335.1 uncultured Clostridia bacterium
AATCTTGGACATCTCTTGTTAATGTTCCTATTTGATCTAATGATGAAGCAAATGCTACAAGACCATATCGTGAAACTAACCCATATGTAGGTTTTAACCCTACTATTCCACAAAATGATGCTGGTTGTCTTATGCTTCCACCTGTATCAGATCCCAATGCCCAAGGTACCATTCCTGATGCTACTGCTGCAGCTGATCCTCCTGAAGATCCTCCTGGTACTTTATTTAAATTCCATGGATTTTTTGTTTTTTTGAAATATGAATGCTCTGTTGATCCTCCCATTGCAAATTCATCCATGTTTAATTTTCCCAAAGTTAATAATCCTTCTTTATTTAATTTTTCCATAACAGTTGCATCATATGGTGCAACAAAATTTTCAAGCATTTTTGATGCACATGTTGTTTTTAATCCTTTTGTACAAATATTATCTTTTATTCCAATTGGAATTCCAGCCAATTTTGATTTATTTCCATTCTCTTGTACATTTTTTAATTGTTCTTCTGCTTCCTTATCGGTAACAGTAATAAATGCTTGTACATCTTTTTCTTTTTCTTCAATTCTCTTTTTATAAGATTGTAATATTTCTTCTTTAGTAATTTCTTTTTTCTCTAATTTTTCTAATAATTCATGCACAGTTAATTCGTAAATTTCCAATATTGTCTTCCCCCTTCTTAGTTTTCTTTATTCTCAAAAATTTAATAAGAACCCTGCCCACCATTACAATCAAAGATTGTAGTTTGGTATCTAGGAACCTTGTTTCACAATAAAAATATATTTTTAATTAATTACTTTAGGAATTTTAAACATTCCTTCTTGTTGCTCTGGTGCGTTTTGTAATAATTCATCTCTTTCGTAATCTTGAACAATTTCATCTTTTCTAAATACATTATAGGTTTCATTTACTGCAATTGTTTCTTCTAAACCTTCTATTGGTGCTTTATTTACAATATTGGCAAAATTTAATATTTCTTCTAAGTGGCCCATATATGTTTCAACTTCTTCATCTTTTAAATTCAAATTTGCTAACTTTGCAATATGTAAAATTTCTTCTCTGCTTACTTGCATACTCTCATCTCCTAATCCTTTATATTGTTTTATATTATATATTCTTTTAATAAAAAAAACAAGCCATTTAGCTTGTTTTTTTATTGTAACATTGTACTATAATATTGATTAAACCAACTTTGAATATCAAATGTTTCCATTGTTTCTGGAACACCATAGTCTACTCCATATGTTTCTACTGATAAACTCTTTATTACCGGTGGATTTACTGGCTTGTCCGTATCTTCTGTATCCAATTCTACATTTTCAATTGCATGAACTACATCCATTCCTTCAGTTACTTTTCCAAATGCTGCATATGCCCCATTTAATGATGGTGTATCTTTAGTCATAATAAAAAATTGAGAACCTGCTGAATTATATCCTTCATCTAGAAGATCACTACTATATGAAGAATAATCTCCTCTTGCCATTGATATTACTCCTTCTTCATGTCTTAATGTATTTTCTTCATATCCATTTGCTATAAATTCTCCCTTTATTGCATATGCTTCATCATTTTCTACATTATCCATAATATTACTTAAATAAGGTGCTCCTGATCCATCTCCTGCTTTATCTCCACCTTGAATCATGAAATCTTTTACAACTCTATGAAAAGTTAATCCATTATAAAATCCACGGTTTGCAAGGCAAATAAAGTTTGTAACTGTATTTGGAGCCATATCTGGATATAATTCTATTTTTACACTACCATATCCTTCTACTTCCATAGTTGCTATTGGATTTTGTACTTTAACAAATTGCTTTTGATAATATCCATAGCATAAGTATCCTATTAGTACAATTACTAATAAAATAGCAATAATTGTGATAATTTTTTTTATGTTCATTTTTGTTTCCTCCTATATTTATTTACTGTATATTAAATCTAAATTTATCAATTTCATAATTTATTTTAACTTCATCATCTGTTAATTCCCTATTATATATTCGAACTGCCTGTATAGATGCATTTGTCGAACTATTTCCATTCCATCCATTACCTATCGTTACATTTGAATTATGAATATTTGCAGATTCTTTTACATTTTCCACTGGCTCACTTGGCGTTGGTATTGGTTCTGTTGTAATAGTTGGTGTAAGTCCATTATCAGTTGAGTATGTAGTTGTTTTCGAAGTACCATTTACATTAATTTTAGCATAGTTCGAACCTCCATCTTCTATAGCTCCTGTTCCTACTTTTCTCCAACTTACAGATATATTCTTACCAATATAATCTTGAGTTGTATCTGTCGTTGCAATACCTTTATTTATAAAACTTAAATAAAATTTTTTGTCCGAATAATTATATGCTGGTATAACAGCTCCTCCAATATATTTACCAGTATCTCCTATTCCAAACCATAATGGTGCACAAAAACTATTACCATTTTGTGTATATGGTTTCATTGCAGTTTCGATAGTAAATTTATCATCTCCTGTTATTCCTATATTTTTCCCTGTTGTAAAATATGATGATGTATTTACCAAAGAATAACCTTTTTCACTTTGATTATAATATCCATTTGAGTTAGATCCACTAGTTCCAATCCCTGTACCACTTGCATCATTGCTATTTCCACTTAAATCTTCCCAAACTGTAGAACTTACATTTTGCCCTTGTCTTGTATTTAATTCACCATCTAAATATAAAGCTAACCCTTCTTGCACATACATAAAGTCTTGCTTAATTGTACTATTTCCTTCACTATCTGTAAAACAAAAATCATAAACTCCTGGTTCAGATATTGTAATATCTAAACTCGTTCCATTTATTACCCAGTTAGTCTCACTTTGTTTTCTATAACTTACTATTCCACTTGTTGCATTACTATTATATTTAACATCTTTTATTGTAAAACGATAAGATGTATCAGATACTTTTGTTTTTTCTATGCTAAATGTTGGTTTCTTTTCATCTTCTGTTTTCTTCTCATCTTCGTCTACATATTGAACATTTCTACCTGCATAATCTGGAATAGTTGACAGTTTATAGTATGTTTTTCCATCAATGACAAAGCCTTTTGTGCTAATTACTTCTCTAGTATCAAAATTAATTATTACATTTTGTGTAATATTATCTAAATCTAATTTTTCTAAATCCTGTTTAGAAAAATATCTAAATCCTTCTTTACTACTTCCTCCTAGTATAGTAGTTAAGGTTGCTTCGTTTAAACTTGATATATCATGCCCAAAACTATCATAATAATTTTTTTCTTCCTCGCTTGTTTTTCTTTTTTCATAAATTGTATTTACTTTTGCTTGTATTGTTTCTAACTCTGAAATAAATGCTATTTTTTTTGTTTCATCTACAGAATCCATTCCACTGTATGTTGCAACACCCGCTAAAATAATCATTACAATTACTGTTATTACCAAAGCTATAAGTGTGATTCCTTTTTGATTATTCATTCTCTCACCTCTTCGTTTGTATATTTCATAACATTAAATTGTCAAATACAAATTGCTCTTGCATCCTTTTTATCGATTGCTTTATTGTTCGTGCTCTTACCTCTCCAATTCCGTCTACTTCATCAAGTTCTGGTATATCTGCAGACAATATATGTTGAAAAGATTTAAATTTTCGTATTAGATTTTCTACTATATTGCTCGGCATTCTTGGTATTTTTGCTAAAATTCTATATCCTTTTGTGTATACACCTACTTCATCATAATTATCAAATATTTCATATCCTAGATGTTTAGCTATTATTTGTGCATTCATTAACTCATCATATTGCAATCCTATAATTTCACTTAATACTTTTTCTGGAGTTCTCCTTTTACCCGGTGATATATAGTCTTTTATAATAAATAATTCTTCTTTTTCTAAGTCTCCAACTAGTTCATCTAACTGCATTCTAACAAGTCTTCCTTCTTCACCTAGTTCTGCTATATCTTTTTGTACTTCTGATACCATTTTCATTACCATTTCTGCCCTTTGTATTGCTGTTATAACATTATCTAAAGTAACAATATCGTTGAATTCATATTCGTTTAAAATACTTAACTTACTATCAAATACTTTTTTATATTTTTCAACAGTTTGCAATGCTTGGTTTGCTTTTGTTAATATTTTTTCAGTATCTTCTATAACATATCTGAATTCACCTTTAAAAACTGTTATTATGTTTCTCCTTTGTGAAATACTTATAACTAATTCTTTCGTTTGTTTTGCTGTACGTTCTGCTGTTCTATGTCTTGTTCCTGTTTCTTTTGTAAAAATTGATGCATTTGGAATTAATTGTGCATTCGCATATAAAATTCTTTTTAGGTCTTTACTAAGTATTATTGCTCCATCCATTTTTGCAAGTTCATATAACCTTGAAGATGTATAATCTTCATTAATATAAAATCCTCCATCTACTATATCTAATACATCTTTTGAATCTCCAATTACAATTAAAGCACCAGTTTTAGCTTTTAATATATTTTCCAAACCTTCTCTTATTCTAGTACCCGGTGCTATTAGCCTTAGTATTTCAATAGTTTCAGTCTCATTACTTAGTCTCACTTACACTCGTCCCTTTCTTTTACTTGCATTTTATGAATTACTTTAACCTTAACTTTTTCATAGCATCATAAATATCTTTCACGCCTATTATATCTAATTTATATTCTTCTTTCAAGAGTTTTTTATTACTTTCTGGAATTATACAACATTTAAACCCTAATTTTTCTGCTTCTTTAATTCTTTTTTCTATTAAATTTACACTTCTTACTTCTCCTGTTAATCCTACTTCTCCTATTGCAACGTAACCTTTTGGAATAGCTATATTTCTATAACTTGATGCTGCAGCAAGTATTACCCCTAAATCTATTGCTGGTTCGTTAATTTTTATTCCTCCAACAACATTAATATATACATCTTGATTTCCAAGCGATAATCCAGCTCTTTTTTCTAAAACAGCAATTAAAACTGTTAATCTATTATAATCCATTCCATTTGCTGTTCTTCGTGGTAATCCAAATACACTTGATGCTGTTAAACTTTGAATTTCTATTAACATTGGTCTTGTTCCTTCCATTGTCGCAACAATAATAGAACCTACTGGAGTATCTTCTCTTTCTGAAATTAGTATCGATGATGGATTTGTAATTTCTACCATTCCTTTATCTTGCATTTCAAACATTCCTATCTCATTTGTAGAACCAAATCTGTTTTTCACTCCTCTTAAAATTCTGTATGAAAAATATCTTTCTCCCTCTAAATATAAAACTGTATCTACCATATGCTCTAGCACTCTTGGACCTGCAATATTTCCTTCTTTTGTAACATGACCAATTATTATCGTCGTTATGGCATTTTCTTTACACATTCTCATAATCTTAGAAGTAATTTCTCTTACCTGACTGACACTTCCTGGTGCTGATGTTATTTCGTCTGAGTACATTGTTTGTATAGAATCTATTATCACCAATTTGGGTTTTGTTTTTAAGATAGCTTCTTCTATTAAACTTATATCAGTTTCTCCTAAAAATAATATATCTTTATTATTAATCCCTAATCTATCTGCTCTTATTTTTATTTGTTCTGCTGATTCTTCTCCAGAAACATAAAGAACTTGTCCATTCCCTCTTATTTTATCACAAATCTGAAGTATCAAAGTAGATTTGCCAATTCCTGGTTCTCCTCCTAGTAATATTAATGAGCCATTTACAATACCACCACCTAATACTCTATCTAATTCCACAAATCCGAGTAGAATTTCTTATTACTTCTTTTCCTTCTAGTTCATTTAATACCATTGGTGTTACATCTTTTTTCTTCTCATATTTTGTCCCATTTGACTTTACTAGTTTTTCTTCATAAAAAGTGTTCCATTCATTACATGATGGACACTTTCCCATCCACTTAGGTGATTCATAACCACAACTACTACAAACAAATACAGTCTTATCTTTGGCCATAACGCTCTCTCTTTCCTATTTATTATATAATTTATCTAATACCAAAACAAACATAGCATGAGACCATCCGAAGGCCAATTACCCAGTTTGGTGTCATCGTTTCATTATCTACTTGCTCTGCTAAAAATCCATGCTCTGTGCTTGATGCAATTACAAAATTTAAACATTCTTTGGCTTCTTTATATTTTTTTATCTCAATATAATATAGTGCCATCCATAATGTCGCAATTGGCCATGGATTACCATTTCTATAATGATCATTTTCAAACCTTTTATATCCTCCTGTATAAGTACGTAATGTTAGATTTATTTTTTCTATAGTATTTAAAATATCTTTTTCCTTTGGAGTAAACATTTTAAATGGTATAATTGCTCCAAGTATACTAATATCCATTTTTTTATCTTCTGCATTTCTTACATATGTTTTCGTTTCTTGATCATAGAAATTACTTAAAACATATTTTTTTATAATTTCTAATTGACTATTTATTATTTCTTTATTCTTAGTTATACCTTCCTGTTTTAATCTATTATTTACATTTTCCTTATCTGTTTCAATTATTTCATATATTTTTAACATCGCTTCATATGCTCCAAATATACTTGCTATAGAATATAGGCTAATTCCTTCATACATCTCCCATAAATCATAGCTTACAGGTAATTTAGCAATTTTATCTTTATATTGTTCATCTAATTCCTTTTTTACCAAATCCTTTTCTTCTTTTATATCCATTATTTGTGATATATATTTTTCTAGAAAGTGAATTGCTTTTTCACACATTTTATATGTATCTTTTAAAAATTTCTCATTTTTCGTTTTTTGATAATGATCATATATTCCATAAACTACACTTGCTGTTTCATCTACTTGATATCCCCAACAAGGAGCTAAATGTCCGTCAGTATAAAATCTTTGTTCCCACATTCCAGATTTACTCTGGGTATTTTTACAAAAGTTTTTATAAAATCTTTCTGTTTCTTTTTCCATTCCTAAAATATCTAGTGCCTTTGTTACAAATACTGCATCTCTTGGCCAACAATAACTATATCTTCCACATTGAGTTAAATTTTCATCAATTTCAACCCCTGCAGATATTCCACCTGTTGTTTCATTTATAAGTAATGGATATAATAAAATTGTTCTATTATATATTTTTCTTATTTTTTTATCTTGTTCAGTAGTTCCATTTAATTCAATTTTCGTGTGATCTTTTACATATTTATTCCAATATTTTTTTGTATTTATATATTCTTTTTCAAAATTAATTTTTCTTATTTGTTCTATTTTTTCTTCAATACCATCTACTTTATAGGTTTCATTGTTATTATTTATATGTATGTATATTTCAATTGTTTTTTCCTCTTTTGGCTTTAATGTTCCAATATCATAACAAACACTTGAATCATGTGACATTCCGATATAATCTTTATCTTGTATTACCCCTGTGTGAATATTTGAACTTGTATCGTTTATTTGATGAGAAAATACCTTAGTGTTTTTTGAAGTAATTGATAAAGTAAAATCATGTGTATATTGCATTATTCCATAATCAATTCTTTTTGCACTTACAAAATTATTATCATTAGATAACAATTTTGAATGTATTAAAAAATTTACATCTAAATCAATTGTATTTTCATTTACAAATTTATATACTTTTACTAATACATTTTCTTTAATCGGCACAAAGTCTATTTGTTCTACTTTTAAATTGAAATATGTATTTTTTATTTCTGTATTTAATATATTTGTATCTTCTACATAATGTTGATTATACTGATTATTAATATCATCATGTAATAAAATTAATCCTGAATCATTTATTTTTACTCCAACATGTAGAAAATCCATATACTGCTTATAATCTGGTGAATTATAAAATAAACGTAATAATTCACCTTTTTTACTGTAACTTGCAACTACTTGTTTATTTCCTATTATTGCATCATTTAAATATTTTTTTTCCATTTTCATTTATCCTTCCAAAATTTTTAATATTTGTGATTCTAAATCTTTTATTTTTTCATTGATATATGCTACTTCTGCATCTTTTGCTTTTTCTGTTACAATTTCTTCTTTTATTATTTGTGTCATATCTTCTACTTCATCTTTTAATTTTTGCATTCTTTCCATAACTTCTAATCTTAATGTTTTTTCTTTCTTGGTCATTTCAATTTTATTTACCATTTTTATTTCATCATTTAACTCATAAGTTTCCCCAAATTCTGGTATAGTAACAGGAATATTAGTTGTTTCTAATATTTTTTCCCTTAATACCTTCTGTGACTCTTCTTCACCATGTACTAGAAAAATATGTTTTGGTTTTTTTATAAATGAATAAACAAAGTTTAATAACCATTCTTGATCAGCATGGCCTGAATAGCCTTCTATATATTCTATTCTTGCATTTACATGAATTTCTTCACCAAATATTTTTACATCTTTTTCACC
>CANQZT010000063.1 GCA_947628335.1 uncultured Clostridia bacterium
ATCAGGTGGAGGAGTAAGAAGAGGATTTGAAGGTGGTCAAACACCATTATATAGAAGATTACCAAAAAGAGGATTTACAAATATTCATGCTAAAAATTATGTAGAAGTAACATTAACAATGTTAAATAAGTCAAAAGCTACAGAAGTAACTGCCGAAACATTGCTTAAAGAAAATATTATTTCGAAAATAAATGATGGAATTGTAATTTTAGGAACTGGTAACTTAGAGAAGAAACTTACTGTAAAAGCAAAAAGATTTACAAAAACGGCGGCTGAAAAAATTGAAGCTGCAGGTGGAAAGATAGAGGTGATTTAATTGTTTAAAACAATCAAAAATGCCTTGAAAACACCGGATGTTAGAAAGAAATTATTATATACATTAGTATTAATTATTGTATTTAGATTAGGATGTTTTATAACAATTCCAGGAGTAGATGCATTTGCGTTAAGTGATGCAATGAATTCTTCAAATGGAGTTGCAGGATTGATTAATATAATTTCAGGAGGTGCTTTCTCAAGATTTTCTATATTTGCAATGTCAATAAGCCCATATATTACTGCTTCAATTGTTATACAGTTATTGGGAATGGTAATACCAGCTTTAGAACGACTTGCAAAAGAAGGTGGAGAGGAAGGAAGAAAAAAGATGAATCAATATACTAAAATACTTACAATTATTCTTGCATTAGTTGAAGCATTAGGTATTTATTTATCATATAAATCTTCAGGAATTTTCATTAATCCAGGATTTTTAACAGGATTTTTAGTTGTGTTATCACTTGTTACAGGTACAGCACTTCTAATGTGGTTAGGAGAACAAATTACAAGTAAAGGGATTGGAAATGGTATTTCTATTATAATTTTTATTGGTATCATTTCAGGTCTACCAAGTGTATTAACAACCTTATGGAATTTAACATTTGGTACAGGAGAATTTAGTACATCAGGATTGTTATTATCATTGGGAATTATTATAGGAGCAATTATTTTAGTTGCAGGAGTTGTGTTTGTACAAACAGCAGAAAGAAGAGTACCTGTTCAATATGCAAAAAAGGTTGTAGGAAGAAAAATGATGGGTGGTCAAAATACACATATTCCATTAAAACTTGCTATGGCAGGTGTAATGCCAGTAATTTTTGCATCGTCATTTATGACATTTCCAGCTATGATTTTGCAAATATTTATAAAAGATATTGCAACTGCAACAGGATTTTGGGCTGGAGTATACAAATTCTCAATAGCAACGTCAACATCTAATGTACCAATAGGATATAGTATTGCTAATGCGATTGTATATTTAATTTTAATTGTTGGTTTTACATTTTTCTATACATATGCAACATTTAATCCAGCAGAAGTATCTAATAACATAAAAAGAAATGGTGGATTTATTCCAGGAATTAGAGCAGGAAAACCTACAACAGAATATTTTATCAACAATTATATCAAGAATAACATGGTTTGGAGGATTCTTTTTAGCTGTAATTGCCATTATTCCAATGTTATTAAGATTTACAGGATTGAATATAGCATTTGGAGGTACATCTATTCTTATAGTAGTAGGTGTAGCATTAGAAACAGTACAACAATTAGAATCACAACTTGTAATGAGACATTATAAAGGATTTTTAGAATAAAGTTGAGATAGATAGAAGAGAGCCACATCGAAATAAGGATGTAGCTCTTTTTAGATATTACTGATTTTAGAATTTTATGTTGATCCAGATTTTAGCAGGATACTTATTAAAATCATATCCTGTTAAACACAGCTGAAAATCCTTGCTGTAGCTATTGATTTCATTAATTATTTCTTTTATTATGTTTGTAGCTTTCGTGAGATTACCATCTTTAAAATGGTTTAAACCTATTTCATTTGGTAGTATCCAAATAGGTACACTTTCGACTTCTAAATAGTTTTTTTCGCCATATTGATGCTTTAGATGAAAATGCTTTATTTCATTTAGCAGTTCAAAAGCTAAATCTTTTTTTGATTCCGGTAGATCCATGTTTGCAATTAAATCTGTTACAGAGTCAATTTTTTCAGGAAGCCGTGCAAGTGCAGAGTTAACAATATCTAAAACCATAATATTCCTCCTTCTACCTATATATCCTCAAGAAAGTTATATAGGATTTGTTAATATATTTATGGATACATTTATATTATAACAGAATTATGTAAATAATGCAAATTTAAATGATTGATATTTTTTTAAAAACTAAATAAAAACCTTGATAATTTAGTGTTTATGTAGTAAAATATGGGGAGAAATGCGAAAAGAGGAGAGATGAAAATGAATATTATTATGATGGGAGCACAAGGAACTGGAAAAGGTACTGTTGCTGGAATTATTAGTGAACAAACTGGATGGCCACAAATTTCGACAGGAGACATTTTTAGAAAAAATATAGAAGAAGGGACAGAGCTAGGAATAGAAGCTAATAATTATATATCAAAAGGAGAATTAGTACCAGATACAATTACTGTACCAATGGTTGCTAATCGTTTAAATGAAGGAGATACAGAAGAAGGATTTATATTAGATGGTTTTCCAAGAACTATTGAACAAGCAAAAAAATTAGATGAAATATTAAAAGAAAAAAATGAAAAAATTGATATGGTTATTAATTTAACAACTCCAAGAGAAGAAACAATTGAGAGAATCTTAACAAGAAGAGTATGTTCAAACCAAGAATGTAAAGCAACATATAATTTAGTAATGAATCCACCAAAACAAGAAGGAATTTGTGATAAATGTGGTGCAAAATTAGTACAAAGAAAAGACGATAGTTCAAGAGAAGCAATTAATAAAAGATTAGAAATTTATGATAGAGAAACTAGTCCATTAGTAGATTATTATAAAGAAAAAGGTGTTATAAGAACTGAAGAAGTAAGTGTAAAAATTAATCGTTTAGGAAATGATGTTGCAACAGATATTATAAAAAGCATCAAAGGAGAATAAGTAATGGTAGACATTAAATCAAAAAGAGAAATTGAACTAATGAAAGAAGCTTGCCGTGTTACTGCTTTAACACATATTGCAATAAAACAGGCAATAAGACCAGGAATAACAACTTTAGAATTAGATAAAATTGCAGAAAAAACAATTAGAGAAAATGGAGCAATTCCAGCGCAAAAGGGATATCCAAGTGGGGAAAAAGGAATTCCAGATTTTCCTAGTAGTATATGTGTTTCTATTAATGATGAAGTAATTCATGGAATTCCTTCGCCAAATGTAAAATTAAAAGAAGGCGACGTTGTTAGCATCGATTTAGTTGCATATAAAAATGGATTTAATGGAGATGCGGCAAGAACGTATATTGTGGGTAAGGGAAGTAAAAATGCTGAAAGATTAGTTGAAATTACAAAGCAAGCCTTTTTTGAAGGAATTAAATATGCAAAAACAGGTAATAGATTGGGGGATGTTTGCCATGCTATAGGCGAATATATAGAGAAAAATGGATATAGTGTGGTAAGGGAATTTCAAGGACATGGAATAGGAAGAAATATGCATGAAGATCCAGGAATTCCTAATTATGGAAAAGCTGGAAAAGGAATTAAACTTGAGCCAGGAATGACTCTTGCAATTGAGCCAATGGTAATAGAGGGAAAACCAGGTATTTTTGTATTAGATGATGGGTGGACAATTGTTACAGAAGATGGAAGTTTATCTGCTCATTATGAAAATACAATTTTAATTACAGAAAACGAACCTAAAATATTGACAATTATTTAATTATGTTATATAATAGTAAAGCTAATTGTGTAAACAAATTCAAAAATTATGTTAAGGAGTGAAAAACATTGGCAAAAGAAGATATAATTGAGGTTGAGGGAATTGTTGTTGAGACGTTACCCAATACAAATTTTAAAGTGGAACTTGAAAATGGACATCAAATACTTGCTCATATTTCAGGAAAACTTAGAATGAATTATATTAAAATATTACCAGGTGATAAAGTAAAAGTGGAGTTATCTCCATATGATTTATCAAGAGGTAGAATTACATGGAGAGCAAAATAAATTTTAAATTTATTTTAATCATAAATTAACCCGATACTTAAAAATCTTAGGAGGTGTAATAAATGAAAGTAAGACCATCAGTAAAACCAATCTGCGAAAAATGCAAAGTTATAAAAAGAAAAGGAAAAATAAGAGTTATTTGCGAAAATCCTAAACACAAACAAAGACAAGGTTAATTTCATAATTATTTTATAATTGATATCAACACAAAACTATGTAGCGGCTGATAAAAAATAGTTTTGTGTTTATATACATTTATGCCGGACTATTTAATAAACTATATTATTTATACACATATGCTGATTAAAATAATATACATTTCGGTATTAGATATATGGCAACAAAAAGAACAAATATAATTTGGAGGTGCTAAAATTTATGGCTCGTATAGCAGGAATCGATTTACCTAGAGAAAAGAGAGTAGAAATAGGGTTAACCTATATTTATGGAATTGGAGTATCTAGTTCTAGAAAAATTCTTGAAAAAGCTGGAATTAATCCAGATACTAGAGTAAAAGACTTAACAGACGATGAAGTAAATAAAATAAGAAAAATTATTGATGAAAACTACAAAGTTGAAGGTGACTTAAGAAGAGAAGTAGCATTAAACATAAAAAGACTTACTGAAATAGGATGCTATAGAGGAATAAGACATAGAAGAGGACTACCTGTAAGAGGACAAAGAACAAAAACAAATGCTCGTACAAGAAAAGGTCCAAGAAAATTAGTTAGTAAAAGTAAAAAATAAGGAGGTATAAAACCAAATGGCTAATAAAAAGAATGTAGCAAAGAAAACACCTAGAAGAAATAGAAAAAATATTGAAAAAGGTGCTGCACATATTCATTCAAGTTTTAATAATACAATTGTTACAATTACAGATACACAGGGAAATGTTATTTCTTGGGCAAGTGCTGGAGAATTAGGATTTAAAGGATCAAGAAAATCAACACCATTTGCTGCAGGAGAAGCTGCAGAAACTGCTGCAAAAGCAGGTATGGAACATGGGTTAAAAACAGTAGAAGTATTTGTAAAAGGACCAGGTTCTGGTCGTGAAGCTGCAATTCGTTCATTACAAACAGCAGGCTTAGAATTGAGTAGTATTAAAGATGTAACACCAATACCACACAATGGATGTAGACCACCAAAAAGAAGAAGAGTATAAAAGTTATAAAATATAGAACGACAAGTAAAGAATGAAGAAAATTATTGAAAGGAGAAATAAAATGGCAAGATATAAAGATGAACAATGTCGTATTTGCCGTAGAGAAGGTCAAAAACTATTCTTAAAAGGTGATAGATGTTATTCAGATAAATGTTCTGTTTCTAGAAGAAATTATGGACCAGGACAACATGGACAAAAGAAAGCAAAACTTTCTGAATATGGAACTCAATTAAGAGAAAAACAAAAAACAAAATCATTCTATGGAGTTGGAGAAAGACAATTTAGAAAATATTTTGAAATGGCTTCAAATAAAAAAGGAGTTACTGGTGAGAACTTACTTCAAATATTAGAAAGTAGATTAGATAATGTAGTATACAGATTAGGATATGGAGCATCTCGTGCTCAAGCAAGACAAATTGTAAATCATGGTTTATTTGATGTAAATGGACATAAAGTTGATATAGCATCTTATTTAGTAAAACCAGGAGATGTTATTTCTGTAAGAGAAATTAAAAAGGACAAAGAGGTTATAAAAGAAAATGTTGAAGCAAATTCAGCAAGACCTGTACCAGCATGGCTTGAAAAAGATGTTGATAAAATAGGTGGAAAAGTTATCAGACTTGCATCTAGAGAAGATATAGATTTACCAGTACAAGAACACTTAATTGTAGAGTTATACTCTAAATAGAGGTTAAAGGTTAAGAATTTAGCCTTACCGTGTGAGATAATAAAATTTTGTTTTTATTATCAAAATTGAGGAGGTAAAAATGATAGAATTTGAAAAGCCAAATATTGAATGTTTAGAAATTGACGATGATAGTAATTATGCAAAATTTGTTTGTGAGCCATTAGAAAGAGGATATGGTGTCACAATAGGAAATTCATTAAGAAGAATATTACTTTCATCACTTCCAGGTAGTGCTATAACAAGTGTAAAAATTGATGGAGTTGTACATGAATTTTCTACAATACCAAATGTTGTAGAAGATGTTCCAGAAATCATTATTAATTTAAAGAATGTAAGATTAAAGACTTATGATAACGAAGAAAAAATGATTAGAATTGATTTTAAAGGAGAAGGAGAAGTAAAAGCTGGAGATATCATAACAGATAGCTCGGTTGAAGTATTAAATCCAGATTTACATATAGCAACTGTTGCAGAAGGTGGACATTTGAAAATGGAAATGACAGTCGATAGAGGAAGAGGATACAACAGTGCTGCAAAGAATAAAAAACCAAATCAAGATATAGCAGTATTACCAATTGATTCAATATATACGCCTGTAAAGAAAGTTAACTATTCTGTAGAAAATACTAGGGTAGGTCAAATGGTAGACTTTGATAAATTAATTATTGAAGTTTGGACAGATGGAAGTTTAAAAGCAGATGAAGCATTAAGTCTTGCTGCTAAAGTTATGACTGGGCATTTAGAAATATTTATAGATTTATCAGAAGCAACTAAAAATACACAAGTAATGGTTGAAAAAGAGGAATCTAAGAAAGAGAAAGTTTTAGAGATGTCAATTGAAGATTTAGAATTATCAGTTCGTTCATTCAATTGTTTAAAAAGAGCTGGAATATCTACTGTTGAAGATTTGGCTAATAAGACGGAAGATGATATGATGAAAGTAAGAAATTTAGGAAAGAAATCTTTAGATGAAGTTATTCACAAATTACATTCTCTAGGATTGGATTTTGCAAAAGAAGAGGAATAATAATAGATATAACCCATAAATTTTAAGGGATAAAAATTTAAGAAGAGGTGAAAATAAGTGGCAAGAAATAGAAAATTAGGTAAACCAACTGATCAAAGATTGGCTATGCTTAGATGTTTGACAACGGATTTGATTCTTCATGAAAAAATTCAAACAACAGAAACACGAGCAAAAGAAGTAAAAGCAATAGCAGATAGTATAATTGCATTAGCTGTAAAAGAAAAAGATAACTATGAAATGGTTGATGTTAAAGTTGTAACAGCAAAATTAGATGCAAAAGGAAATAAAGAAACAGTAAAAGCAACAAGCAAAAATGGAAAAGAATATTTAAAAGTTGTTAAAGAAGAAAAAACAGTTTCAAGACAAAAAGATATGCCATCAAGATTAAATGCAAGAAAAAAGATAATGAAAAAAGTTAACAAAGTAAAAGATGAAAACGGTAAAAATATCGATTTACCAAGTAAACTATTTAATGAGATTGCGCCAAAATATGAATCAAGAGTTGGTGGATATACACGTATTATAAAGATAGGACAAAGAAAAGGAGATTCAGCTCCAATGGTTATCCTAGAATTAGTTTAAAATATAATTTAATATTATCGAGAGTGGACGAGAGAATCGGCTCTGTGACTCCACAGCAACCTGAAGTTTGTTAAGGTGCTAAAACCGACAAGGCATGTGCTTTGGATGATAATTTTATGAAATATAATGTAAAATAAAAACCTTTGCACACATAGCATAAGGTTTTTTTTAAACCCAATATATATAATTTAAATTGTCCATATAGCATTTTAGAAGAGTCTATTTAGTAAGAGGAGGAGTAATAAATGAAGAAATTATTTACAAGTGAAAGTGTTACGGAGGGTCATCCAGATAAATTGTGTGATTATATATCAGATAGTGTGTTAGATGCATGTTTAGAACAGGATAAAAATTCAAGAGTGGCATGTGAAACAGTTGCAGGAAAAGCAGAAATAGTAATTACGGGAGAAATTACAACTACTGCAAAAATAGATATAGAGCAAATAGCAAGAAATGCAATAAAAGAAATAGGATATGACAATGAAGAGTTGGATATTGATTATCGTACATGTAAAATTCATTTAAATATATCTAAACAATCACCAGATATTGCTTTAGGTGTAGATAAATCTTTAGAAGATAAAGAAGGTCAAGAAGTTCTATCAGAAGGTGCAGGTGATCAAGGAATAATGTTTGGGTTTGCTTGTGATGAAACGGAAGATTATATGCCACTTCCAATTTATCTTGCTCATAAGTTATCAAAGAGGCTAACAGAGGTTAGAAAAAATGGAATATTAGATTATCTACGACCAGATGGGAAAACTCAGGTAACAATTGAATATGAAGATGACAAACCTGTTAGAGTAGATGCCATAGTTGTTTCAAGCCAACATAAAGAAGAAGTTAGATTAGATAAATTAAGACAAGATATTATAGAAAA
>CANQZT010000064.1 GCA_947628335.1 uncultured Clostridia bacterium
TGTTTGAAATGACTCTTTTCCTTCTACATCTGAAACATATTCAACTATCATCAATTCTAATCTCTCTTTTATATCTGCCTCTTCTGAAAGCCTTTTTGCTTCCTGTGCCTTCGTTATTATCCCATTATCTCCTATTATTGCATTCAAAGATACTCCTGCTAAAATAAGCATACTGATTATCGTGGTTTTGTTACATTATGACGAAAAAAGAATTAGTATCTGTAAAGCTATTTTTCCTCTCCATAGCTCTACATTTACTAATCCTTTTTATTTCAATTAAATTTATTTTCCATTAAATCCAGACCAATCTGTCCATGTTAAGCTTGAAACTGGAGTAAAATCTATTATTGCATCATTTTTTGATAAATATAATTTACTTAATTTGCCACCATTATTCGGATGCAAACCTGCTATAATACTTAAATTATTAAATCTTTCACCTTCTAAATTATAAGCATTATCTTCTATTACATTATTAACTAAATTTAGATATGTTAAATTTTTCAAACCTCTTAAAGCATATAAATTTGAAATTTGATTATCTCCTAAATATAACTCTGTTAAACTAGTCAATGATTCTAATTCTGAAATATTTGATACTCTATTGTTAGTCATAATCAATATTTTAAGTTTTTTTAAATTATTTAAACCAGAAATATTTGAAATAGTACCATTAGTCAAACTCAATGATTCCAAATTAGTATAATTTTCTATACCATCTAATGATTCACACGCTCTCACCCTGTCTGCAGACCAACCATAAACAGTCAACGAAATCGTCTTTGACGCGTCTACGCCCAGCGAAACCATGTTAGAAAAAACCCTTTTACCAAATCCCACCTCGCCAAGTCTAATTGACGAAAGAGACGTCCCTCGCAAAAACCTCCAAGTATTCTTTAATTTCTCCATGTCGCTCTCGTAAAAAGACTCAACTGAAAGAGTTTTTAGTTTATCTCCGATTATTCCTCCTTCATTCGCACCAATATTTTTTGTTGGATCATTAAACGAAATTATTCCATATCCACCTTCTATACTGGTAAAATTAACCAAATTAGCAGGTAACCAAATATTTGAACTACCAGCACTCAAAAATAAAGTCGACAAACTAGACATAGAATGAAAATCGTAACTACTTGGTCTACTCTCGTGATGTAAAAAATACAAATTCTCAATAGAAGTACATTCATTTAATTTTGTATATAAATCATTATTACATAAAGTCAAATTTGCATCACTGTTCCAACAATTACTATCAATACCCGCCCATGCACTAGTAGTAAAGTTATTAATAACATCTTGGATTAATGTCAAATCTGTTTCCGCATAATCCAAAATTAAAGATTTTAGACCAAGTGCATAAGTGTTTAAAGCTGATAAATTTTTCACTTTTGTTCCTCTTAAGTCTAACTCATATAACTTAGTAACTTTATTTTCTCCAACAAAAGATATTTCCGTTAATGCCGATATACCTTTTAATTTCAAAAACTTCATTTCTTTTAATTCACTTAAAACTTCATTTATTTTTTTATTTTTGGTTTCATCTGAAATCACTCCACCATTATTGTCAGTTAATACTAAATTTTCTAAATTTAATCTATACAAATCTTTACAATTTTTCAAACTTTCAAAAGTATTTAATGTTAACTCATATCCTGTTAAATCTAAACTCTTAGTATTTTCATCTAACAATGCTATTGAATATTTTTTATCTATTAATTGATTTCCTCCACAATTATTCAAAACATTTTTCAATTTTGATACATTTACAAGCTCCAAACACTCATCTAAATATAAATATCTCAAACTATTAAGATTTTCTAAATATTCTACCCACTTTAAATTTACATTAGATGTCAATCTCAGATAATACAACTGTTGCTTGTTTTCCAAACATGCCAATGAATCTTTTTGTGTATTTTTACCAGTTTCATTCTCTAATTCATATATTTCTTCCACTCCCAAATTATTACTGTTTGCATATAAATATGCTAAATCATTTGCATTATATAAACCATTCCATTTCCCATTCACACATTCTCCTAAAGTTTTTATTTGATTGCCTTCTATCCTAACCAAATATAAATTTTCAAAAACATCTAAATCGGCTATACTAGTCAAATCATTACATTGTAAAGATAAATATTTAATAGCATTTCTCGTTACTGGATTTAAATTCTTTAATGGTTCAATTGTAGATATAAATTTACTAGCAGATTTGGAAATATCATATCTATTTTCAACTGAACATATATAATTTAAATTTCCAACAACTGCAAAATACTGTAAATTTCCTAATTCATAATTTGCGATTCCTTTAGTTGAATCACATATCTTACGCATCTCATTATCATCTATATCGTAAAAATATAAATACTGCAATTTCTTCCCCATTTTTCCTATCGCATTATAATTATCAACTACACAATTTTTCAAAAAAATATATCTCAATAATGAAGTAAATTCAACTCCATCCATATTAGTTAATGTTAAATCTTCTAAAGTTAATTCTTGCAAATTCGTCAAATTGTATAAATCACTTAAAGAAGTTATCCCTGCATCACTACTTATTGTCAACTTTTTTACTTGTTTTGTTTCCTCAGCTGTTATAATTCCATCACCATCATTATCATAATCTTTCAATACACCTAACATAGATGAATCTGTTTCAAATACCACTCTTTTAGGATTATCATTATCTAAATTTTCTTTTGCCAATCCTTTCATACTGTCTGCTCCTCTTGAGCAATAATAAACTTTCAAATTTGAAGTTACACCATACACATCATTTAAACTTTGATAATCTGCATAACTTCCTTCCCCTGCATCTCCTCCTATTAAACTTTCTTTTATCTCTTCTGGTAAACCAGATTTTTTTACTAAATAAAGTGCATGTCCCTCACTATCTATTACATATCTTAAACTTCCTACACCCTCTTGAGATGGTATATAAAAATAATCTGAAAATACATTCGTTAATCCTTCTATTTTACTTTGATATTTTGCCATTTCCTCATAATTCTCTGTATACTTTAATTGTAAATATTCTTCCAACATAGCTATACTATTTTGAACGTTTGCTTCCTGTGCTTTCGTTATAATTCCATTATCTCCTATTATCGCATTCAAAGATACCCCTGCTAAAATAAGCATACTGATTATCGTAATCATTGTTCGTTATGATAACACTTTTTTAACTGACAAACTTCAACAAATTATTATCATTATTTTTTTTATTTAGAACATTAAATTTATAGTATATATTTATTTCTTTTTTCTCTGAAATTGTAATTTTATCTACTAATTGCACTAACATTGATCTTGTTATTTCCTTCATTTTCAAAAATTCCTTTACTATCTTATTCAAATCTACATTTTTTCCTTTTTTAGTTTGCTCTTTCTTTAGTGTTTCAATTTTTAATTTTAGATTATCTTTTTCTTTATTTATTTGACCATATATTCTCTTAAAATCTTCAACATTTATAATTCCTTCTAGTTTATCTTCATATAAGCTATTAATTTTCTTATCAATTAAAGCAATTTTTTTATTTAAGCAACTAATTTCTTTTTGAATATATGTATTTTGAGAATATTGCAGATTTGTTTTTTGAGCAATATCTTTATATTTTTCATCTTCAAGATATTGTTTACATCTGTTTTTTATAGTTTCTATAATTAAATCTGTTGTTTTCTGCAAATTATTTGTATGCGGAGTACACATATTTAAAGCAATATTAGAAGAATAAGTATTACATCTCAAATAAAAAGTTCTTTTATCACTTTTCTTTAACTTTCTTCCTAAAATACTTAATTTCTTTTGACATTCTTCACATATAATAATTCCATTTAATAACCAATCATATTTTTTCACTCTTGTATTAGTCCTAGATTCTATATGTTTTTGAACAATATCAAATGTTTCTTTATCAATTATTGGTTCATGAGTATTTTCAACAATAATCCAATCTTCTTTAGGAACTGAAATTTCTTTTTTACTTTTATAATTTATCTTCTTCATTCTTCCATTAACAGCACATCCTAAATAAGTTGGATTTTTTAAAATTCTAACAACAGATGTCCTATTCCAAGCACATTCATTTTTTTCAAAATTTCTAGTATGACCATTTCCAATAATCTCACTAGGCAACTTATATTGTTTTTGTGTTAATATTTTTGAAATATCTGTTGGATTTTTACCGCTCTCTTGCTAAAGAAAATATTTCTCTTATTATAGGTACAATTTCTTCATCAACTATATAATGATTTTTGTTACTAGGATCTTTTCTATAGCCATAAGTTGGATAAGTAGTCATAATATTTCCCGCCTTTGCTTTAGTTTTTTTACCATTTTTTACTTTTTTTGAACAATCTCTTAAAAACCATTCATTAAAAAAAGCTTTAAATTGCGTCATTTCGTCTGATGATGTTTCTTGCATTCCAGTATCTATTGAATCTGCTACTGCTATAAATCTTACTTTATGTTCTGGAAAATACTCGTCTGTATAATATGTTACTTTAGATGACACTCTGCCAAATCTTGATAAATCTTTAACTATTACTAAATTTATTTTTCCTGTTTCTATATCTTCTATCATTTCTCTAAAATGAGGTCTATCAAAATTTGCACCACTATAACCATCATCAGAATAAATGTTATAGACATCTATATTATGCTCTTGACAGAAATTTTTTAAAAATCGCTTTTGATTAGTTATACTTCCACTTTCTGCATCAATACTACTAGATATTACATCACTTCCTGCTACCTCCTCAATATTTTCATTTGATAATCTTACATATAATCCCGCAGTATATTTGGTTGGATCACTTATTGTTATCATTTTTACCTCCATTTCTGTAATAACAATAAGTTGAGTAATTTAATTTGTTTAAATTATACAGCAACTAAATATTTTTTACAACGTTTATTTCTCAAAATTTTTTAAAGCATTTATAAAGTAATCTTTAAAAACTTCCCTCAAAACAATCCTAACATCTTTACCTTTTTTATTAAAATTTTCTTTTATTTTATATTCATTTTCTTCTTTCTTATTATTTTCCATAAGATTATTCTCCTATCTCTATAAAATAAATTGCTGTTTTACTCTACTTATCATATCAATTAAATTAAAAAAAGATGTGAAATAATTTCACACCTTACTTAATATTTTTTAAATTATTTAATATTCTATTTGCATATCCAATCGAGCCTTCTTTACCAATAGATGTTTGAAGTGTATCTAGTTCTCTAGTAGCATTATTAATATCTATTTTTATATTTTTCTTTTCTAAATTGTATAATGTAATTATTATGTAAGCTCTAACTTGATCCCAATTATATAATTCTCTTGCCATATTATAAAACCTCCACTTTAATATATTTAGGTACATCTGCACTACGACCTAATTCTTCTCTAAATTCAAACCTGTTTTTTTCTTTATTAAACTTAAATGCACTAATGTTCCAAGTCATATATGCTAAATTTGATAATTTTCTTGGTTTTGATAGTTCTGACATATCTTTATTATGTATATTTCTTAAAACTAAATCATCTACCTTATGTTCAAACTGTATAAATTGTCTTTTTGATTTTATGTATTCTTTTGTATTTTCAATATGTCTTTTTCTATTCATAGTTTTTCGTTTTTCTTTTTCTACTAAATATCTTTCGTCTTTGCTCAAAATTTGTGATATAGCACTTTTTGAAACATTAATTTTTTTGGCAATATCAACTGGTCTTAATCCATCAATAAAGTACATATTCAAAATTATATTTTTCTGATTTCTCATAAATAAATCACTTCCTTCAAACTTAACTTTTTGCTAATACTTTACGAGCTTGGCAAAACTAATGAGCTTTTTTTCTCATTTTTTTTCATATCTCTCTGTGATTTTATAATTCGCCTTTTGAAATTGGCAACACGTCTTTTTTGATTTATTTGCTGCTTTTTTCTTATTAAAAATTTTTTTAATTTTTGATACATATTTTTCAACTCCTTTCACTTATTATAGTCCTAACATTTTTTTAGTTTCGGACAAACTTGTGAATTTTTTTATTTTTCTCTGTTTTTAGTTAAAGTTTTATATATCTCAATCGTAATTTCTTGTTTTAAATCTTCATCTATATCTCCATTAATTTTGCTATATTTACTTATTAAATTGTCATATTCATATATAATTTCCATTACCTCATCATCTGTCATATTAAAATTTTTAAAAATCATATTTTCCATCTCCTTTTAATTTTAAATATTCTTTTTCAATTTTCTTTAATGCTCTATTTCTTATTTTTCTCACTGTATCACCTTTTAAGTGGAGTTCTTTTCCTATTTTTTCATCAGTAGTTTCCTCCCAATAATACGAAAAAAGCACTAACTTTTCCCTATAAGTTAATGCTTTTGAACTTTTTAATAGAAATGGATCACCAAATACTTCTTCCATTTGGCTAGCACAAATATTTCTATCATATTTTTCTTCATAATTTTTTTCAACATTTTCTTCTGACACAAAAATATTCTCATCAAACATATCAATATCATCCTCTAAATATGTATAATGATTTGATTTTAAATAATCAATTCTTACTCTTCTTGCTATTGTTATTAAAGCTGCTTTTTCTTTTCCATTTAATATATACAATAAACTCCCAACTTTCAGGAACTTATGATTTATATCATTAGTTTGAAAAAGGAGTTATTAAAATTCTGTTATATTTTATATTTATTAATCATTTTTTACATTTTATTTGAACCTCCATATCAAAATTTTTAAAGATTTTATCAATTCTTTAGTTTTTCTCAATAGCTTTTGTAAAACTCCTTTAAAAACTTTGATATAAAGTTCCCGTAGGAATAATAATACGATTTCAACTGTTTTTTTCAAAAAGGGTATAAAAAAAGAAAAAAGGGTATAAAAAAAGATAAAGAGCCTTTATGACTCTTTTCAACAAATATATCTATTATTTATTTTTTATGGCAACCATCAATTCATTAGTTTCAACAATTTTTTCTATTCCATTATAAACAAACCTTGATCCAGTAAAATGAACTGTATAATCTATATTTTGTAATTTTATTTTTATAAGTTGCAAAAATCTATATGAATCTTCTTTTGATAAATTATATTTTACTCTTATCTCGTAATATGTATATCTAATAAAGTTAGGATTTTCATTTATTTTTGGTAATAATGTTTCTTCTATTATTTTTATAATTTCTGAATCGTTCAATGTAATAATTACTCCTTATTGTTTTTACAAATTATACCATAAATTCTAAAAAATATATATTTTTTTATTGATTTTTTTGTAAAAATGTGTTGTATCAACATATTAAGTGTGATATAATGCGTTTGTGTTTATAATTACAACAAAATTACATTTGTGAGGAAAAAAATGGTCAATCTGCTTATTGGAAGTGAGGATACCAAAGAACTTGATATTCTTCAAAACAATCTTACAAATGATAAAAACTTTGAAATTCATAATGTTTATACTGGTCAAAATGTCATTGATACTTATTGGAAAATACATTCTGACATAGTTGTTATTGACAATAATTTAACTGATTTACCTATTGAAAAAATTATTAATGTTCTTTCAGCTTCTCCTATAGAAGAAAAGAACTGTAATCTAATTTTGACTTTGGATAAAGATTATAATTTAAAATTAAGCAATTTTTCAAAAATAAATAAAATTATTTATAAACCTGTGAGCATTGAATTAGTTGATATTATAAAGAAAATATCTATTATTCATAATACTCCTGATTTAGAATTTGGAGAAGTTGATTGGTTATTACAATCTCTTAATTTTAATTGCATGTCTGCTGGATACAGATATATGAAAGATGCCATTACTTATTGCTATTATAGACCAGAAGAACTTGAATCTTTAACAAATATTTTCAAATATCTTTCTTTTAAATACCAAGTTCCAGAAACTAGAATTAGAGATGCTTTAAAAAGCTCTATACGCCCATTTAATAACAATACTTTTTATACTTGCATTTCAGATTTATATAAAGTTTTATATAATAATGGTAATAGTTTGTCTTTAAAAAACTTTATAGAAAGAATTGTTTACTATTTAATAAAAACAAAAAATAAAGGTAGATTATTCTAAATTGAATATCCACCTTTTTTAATTAAAATTTAGAATTTATATATTCCTTATAATCTTGAATAATACCTGTATATCTAATTAGATTATGCTCTCTAATTATAGTATTCATTTTATCTCCTATCATTCTTTTAGCCTCTATAAAATCTTCTTGTGGAATATTTAAAGCTATAAAATTAAAAGCTGGTACATCTTCTTTTAACACTTCTTTTGATTTTT
>CANQZT010000065.1 GCA_947628335.1 uncultured Clostridia bacterium
TATAAAAGTTTTGGAAATGCTGGTGTAATATATACACCTTTTCTATTTTTAAATCCTAAAATTCTTTGTCTTAAAAACTCTTCTATTATCATTGCTAATTCTTTTTTATATTCTTTTGTCTCATTCATATACATAAATACACTTAAAAAAGGCGCTTGACCATTTGTATTTGTCATAGAATTTACTTGATAATTAAATGTTTGCACTCCGTCTGATACTTCTTTTCTTGTATCTTCCCACGCAAATTTTTCGCAATCTTCTTTATTAAGTTTTCTTGATTCATATTTTTTGTAATATTTTTCGTAACTTTTTCGTACAAATGGTGCTAAATGGGTAAGAGAAATTGTTGCTCCACCATAGCTAGAAGAAGTGACGGCTAAAATAATTTGTGTTGCAATTGTTGCTGCTGTTATAAATCTATGAGGTTTTTCTATCATAACTCCATTTATTACTGTTCCATTTTGTAACATATCATCTAAATTAATTAGTTCACAATTATGCAATGCATTTTGAGCAAAATAATCTGCATCATGAAAATGTATAATTCCTTCATCATGTGCTTTTACTATTTCTTCAGGTAATAAAAATCTCCTTGTGATGTCTGTACTTGTAATACCTGCTAAATAATCTCTTTGTGTAGTTACAACTTGTGCATTTTTATTTGAGTTTTCATTATTCCAATATTCATTTTCACCTTCAATTAATTCTTTAATTGTTTGGTCCGTTGTATTAGCTTTTCTTACTAATTCTCTTGTATAACGATATGTAATATATTTTTTTGCTAATTTATATTTATCTAATTCCATTAATTTTTCTTCAATAATATCTTGTATATCTTCAACTAATATTCTTTTTTTATTTAGTTCCTCTATATATTGAATAATTGCCTCAATATCTTGTTCGGTTGCTCTTTCTTTAGGTTTTACCTCAACATTTGCTTTATTTATTGCTGTTTTTATTTTGTTTGAATCATATTCTACTATATGGCCGTCTCTTTTTACTATTTTCATTTTTCTCATCCTTTCTTATGTATTTTTATAAATTATAAAAACAAGTTAAAAATATTTTAAAGGTGCAATTGCACCTTTTTTATAAATATGATAAAATGCTTTTAGGTGATGATAATGATTAGTCCATTTCAAGGCATTTCTGAATCAAAAAAAAATAAATTATTAGATAAATTGGAAAGTCATGTATATAAATATAATAAAAATGAAGAAATTATACCCATTCTAAAAAATACAAATATAATATGTATTTTAACACAAGGATCAGCAAAGATAATCAATACTAATTACTTAGGTGATGATACATTAGTAGAGGAATTACATAAAGATAGTGTGTTTGGTGCAAGTATATCTAACATAGAAAATAATGAGAATCGCATTATAGCTACAAGTTATTGTGAAGTTATAGTTATTGATTATAATAAGCTAATAAAATTTGATAATTTAAATTGCTCATATTATAACATCTTTATTTTCAATTTATTTCAAATATTAAATGAAAATACAAAACAAATTAATGATAGAGTACAAATTCTTACAAAGAAGAATATAAGGGATAAATTACTTACTTTCTTTGAAAATGAATATAGGAAAAATCGCTCTCAAAAAATATATTTAGATAGAACTCTTAAAGATTTATCTGATTATTTATCTATAAATAGGTCTGCAATGTTTAGAGAATTAAGAAATCTTAAAGATGAAAACTTTATAAAGATTGACAATAAGAAAATTACACTTTTATATGTACCTAATATTAAATAAGAATGGAAAAATCCATTCTTATTTAATAAAAAACTTGCTAAAATATATCTTTTACATTTCTCATAAAAATTATATCTTCTACTATGTCTATAATTGATGATATTATCATTATAACTCCAATTGTTATAATAACTGCTCCTGAATTCATAGCTACATATAACCCACATATAAACATTACAAGTGCTAAAATTAAACTATAAACCCATACTTGTAAATTTAAAGCTTTTAATTTCAATGATAAATTCATTCTAATAAATGAACTGTATATAATCCATATACCAATTATGACTCTAAATATTGTTCCTATTGTATTACTGTAAACTATAGTAACAATTCCCAAAATACATGCCATCAGACCATATATTAAATCATAATTATAAAAATCATATTTTCCTTTTGCTGAAATATAGTTAATTGTTTTAAAAATACCCGTCAAAATAAAAATACTACCTAAAATATAGGAAATTGCTTTTATTGTTCCTTCTGGTTTCCATATAATTACTGCACCAAGTAATGCAATGATTACAGATTCTATTATAGCAATCCAACCACTTTTTTTAAAAATTTTTTCAATATAGTTCATTTCTTACTCCTCCTTTTATCTTTATTTTAACATTACATTTCAATTTCATTATATAATACTTTTTATTATTATTCAATCATTTTATCACATAATTATTAGTAGATTTTTAATCTGTTCTAAGTGCAATAACTGGATCTTTTTTAGATGCTGCTCTTGCTGGAATTAATCCTCCAATCAAAGTAAGAATTACACTTAATGCAACTAAAATAATTGCATTACCATAATACAATTTTACGGTTAGTGGTATATTTCCTGTAAAATTGTGAAGTACTGTATTAATTACAGGTATCAAAGCATATGAAATTCCAATTCCAAATCCTCCTGATAGTAAACCAATTATAAAAGTTTCGGCATTGAAGATAGATGAAATATTTCGTTTTGATGCTCCCATAGCTCTTAAAATTCCTATTTCTTTTGTTCTTTCATATACAGAGATATATGTTATAATTCCAATCATAATTGATGATACAATGAGTGATATAGATATAAATGCAATTAAAACATACGTTACTGCATTAACTATTGTTTTTACGGAATCCATAAGAATTCCTGTAGCATCTGTATAATGAATTACTTTATCTTCATCTTCCTTTTCCATTTTTTCGTTATAATTATCTATAAATTTAATAAAATTTTCCTTACCATCAAAACTGTCAAAATAAAATGATATATAAGTAGGTTCTTCTTTATCTTGATAACCAAGTGATATCAAGTTTGTTTTTGCTGTTTTATCTTCGTCTGACATCATGGAATTTATAATTCTTGTTATTTCTTCTTCTGTAATATTCACCTTAAAAGCACCAGCAATTTTATCTTGGTCAACATTAAATGCTGATGCAAAACTATTAGTTAAATTAGCTGTAAGCTCTCCAACCTTTGTTAAAACTGTTTTTTTCATAACCGCTTCTGTCATTGCTTTTGCCATTGTAGTTTCTGTTTGTGTAATTGCTGTACTATTTGTAAAATTTGATATAACCATTGAAACTATTTTTTGATCAACAACAACACTATTTTTCTTTTGTTCTGTAATTTTCTCATCACTTTGTACTGTATTTGTATTTTCTTTTTTACCTGCAAAATTTTCTATAACTGTATTTATGTTATTTTGATTCTTTTGAGTATTATCTTCTGTTGGCAAATCCGATACACCATTATCTGACGGGATAAATTGTGACATACTACTATATGTTGTTATATATATTTGCAATAAGCTCTTTAAAATTCCTGAATATGCTGTTTTGAATGTATCTTTAGGAATTACGTAATTTTTTTCGAGTGACGACAACATTTGTGAAGCCTCATATTGTTCTAAATAATTAGAAACAATTTTGTCAACATTTGCTGTATCAATTTCTCCCTTTATACTATTAAACAATCCGTTAGCTAAAGTATTTAAATTATCTGAAAAAGCCTTTTTTGCTGGCTCTGTATCTGTTGTAATAGAATTATTAATTTCTGTCATATAATTTTTTGTTTGCGCTTCTAATTGTTTTTGGTCGATTTTTATATTAAATGCACTTTCAAGAGCTTTGTTATCAATATTAATAAAATCTTGAAAATCTAATCCTAATTCATCCTTCTTTTCATCAAATCTTGAACCTGAAAATACATCTATTTCACTATCAGCAAGTTGTTTTTGTACGATTTCAGTATTTGAAGAATAATTCATTATATAATCTATTAAATCACTTGTATATGCTACTCCAGGATTTAACATCATAGAAGATGTTCCTTCTTTAGGACTAACAATTCCAACTATTTTTAGTGTTTGTGCATTATTATATAGATTTTGCATATATTCTGTATTTTCAGACATATCTTCATAAATATTGTATTTTTCATTGTATTTATACTTATCTGTTGGTAATATCAACTTTAGTTCAACATCCATTAGTTCCTCATATGAAAGTGTCATTGGTTCATTTTGTATATTTACCGTTTCACCACTCATAATTTTTGTTACTATATTTGACAATTCTTCTGTATTTCTTAATCCTAATGAATAAACAAGCAAATCTGAAATAGTATTTGGTTCAGATAAAACAATCATCATTTCATCATATTTTTCAGGTAAATGTCCTGCTAGTATATCATAAGAATTATTTATAGCCTCTTTATCATTTATCATTTCTGAATATGATGATGAAAAAGAACTCATCATCATTGATGAAGAATTGAATAAATTACTTGGATTTACTTTAGCAATTGTATTAGTTGCATCTACAGTATAAATCATTGGTTCAACACTATACGCATACTGTAATGTTGATACATCTTTCTTTACTTCTTCATCATTATCTTCTATATATTTCTTGAAACTTTTTAAATCATTTGTGCTTAATGCAGATAACGCGTTAGAAATATACTGTTCTTCTTTTACTTGCCCATTTGTACTTTCCTCATTATCAGTCGATGTCATTGAAAGTAGCATACTTGTAATATCTGTACTTTCCTGCATAACAGTTAATGGATACGACGTTAGTGTATCTTCTTGTATACTATCAACATATCCTTGAAATCCATTTGATATTGCTTGAACTAATGCTATTCCAATTATGCCTATACTACCTGCAAAGGAAACTAATATAGTTCTTCCCTTTTTAGTTAGTAAATTATTTAAACTTAATCTAAAAGCAGTCCAAATTTTCATAGATGTTCTACCTATTTTATTTGTATTATCAATTTTTATTTTTTCTTCTTGCAATATAGGATCTGAATCTTCTGTAATATTTCCATCCAAAATTCTTATAATTCTACTTGAATATTTTTCAGCTAGTTCTGGATTGTGTGTTACCATTATGATTAACTTGTTCTTTGATATTTTTTTAAGTATTTCCATAACCTGTACGCTTGTTTTTGTATCTAATGCACCTGTTGGTTCATCTGCAAGAATTATATCTGGATTATTGACTAATGCTCTTGCTATAGCTACTCTTTGCATTTGACCACCAGATAATTGATTTGGTTTTTTATTTATATGATTTTTTAATCCTACTTCTTCTAATGCTTTTATCGCTCTTTGTTTACGTTCCTTTTTAGAAATTCCTCCTATCGTTAAAGCAAGTTCAACATTTGATAATACTGTTTGATGACTTATTAAGTTGTAACTTTGAAAAATAAAACCCACTTTGTAATTTCTATATGCATCCCAATCTCTATCTTTAAATTTTTTTGTAGATTTTCCATTAATTACCAAATCACCACTTGTATATCTATCTAAACCACCAATAATATTTAATAATGTTGTTTTGCCACACCCACTTTGCCCTAAAATTGAAACAAATTCCGATTCTCTAAACTTTAGAGAAATCCCCTTTAATGCTTCAACATTTTCATCTCCTGTTACATATACTTTCTTTATATTTTTAAGTTCTAACATATATACTCCTTTTGCTTTTTCAGATTTTTGTTTCGGGTCTATAATAGCCCTATTGTTTTTTAAAATATTTCACATCCAGTTCTTTTAATTTTAGTTTGCTTTTGTTAATATACTGTTCCTTCATATTATCAATTTTAGTCATTTCTTCTTTTTTAACAATATTAATATATGAGTTAATAATAATTTTAATCATATTAGTTATAGTTTTTTTATCTTCATTTGATATTTCTCCATATTTTTTTAACATCTTTGGAATATTAATTGATAAATTTTCAGATATTTCTCCAAATGTATTTGCATCTGTCGAATAAAATAATTCAAATACTGTATCTACAAATATTTTCCTTTGCTCAGCTGTTGTGCTTTCTAACCAATCTGTTAAAGTTTTATCAATATATTCACTTATTTGTGTATTTTTCTCTGAATGTATTAATTCATCTTTCAATACTTGCCATGAATATATATCATGTTGTAATATTCCTTTTTGAGTACTTAATGAAATTGTCATTTTTTCTTTATGATTTAAAACTCTACCAATTATCGAATCTTGTGGAATATATGTTTCAATTTTATGTATAATTTCATCATCACCATACTTATCAATAATATTTTTGCTAAAACCTGGTCCGTCATAATTATATACTTTTATTATTCTTTTTTGCATTTCTTGTGAAATTGTAATTGCTGAATATATTGCAACATTTCCTCCTTTGGAGTGTCCACCAATTCTAACATTTTTATTCGCATACTTTTTCATAATTTTTTCTGCATATTCTTTTCCTGCTATTTGACATGGTACATTATCCATAAAAGCCATATTAAGATCTTCTTTCCAGCCATATATGGTACTATCTGTACCGATATAAGAAATATACATTTCTTCACTAGATATATGAATTGTGATACCACCAAATTGCTTTTCGTTTTCCTTATCATTATTTCTTACATAATCGGTAACAATCATATTTTTAAAACGACTGCTTTGCCCTAAGTATGTAATCAATTCTTTGTCTCCATTATATAGAAAATTTTCATTAGGTATATCTCTCATCTTTTGAGAAATTGATTCAATTGTTTCATTTTCATTCATAATAATCTTATCAAATAATAAGTATGAAAATCTTGCTAAAATCATACTATCAACTTCATTAAATTTAAATTGTGAATTTATTGGTATATCTCCTCTCCACAACAAATAATCATTTATATTAGCCATATTTGCCTCCATTTTTACTACAGATTTTATACATTATTTACAATAAATTGAATTACATCATCTTCATTATAGTATTGTTTATCTTTATTTCTATCTTCTTTTGTTAAATCCACAAAATATTTATTACACTTTGGCATAATCGATATAGAATCTAACGGATATCCTATATTTCTCTTTTGACATGGTTTATCTACCAAATAGAAATTGCTTTTACTCCAACTATACTTTTTTCCTTCTTTTCCATTATAAATTACAATTCCATATATCCATTTTGCTGTTAATTTCCCACCATACTGATGTACCAAATTTGTATAGTATTCAATCATCTCCTCATCGGATAATTCTTTTCCATGTACTCTCCTTACATATGTTCCTGGTTGTTTATCTTCTGGTAATTCTTCTATATACAGGCTATTATCCATTCCAATTGTTGTTATTCCTGTTTTATCATAATATGCTTTTGCTTTTATATATGCATTTTCTATTGCATTTTTTCCATTTTCTTCTACATTAAGATTAATTCCTATATCTTTAATCGTTATAAGTTCTATTCCTTTTTGACATAGTGCATCATTATATTTTTTTACTTTTGCTGGATTTGTTGTTGCAAATAATACTTTCAACTTACTTCATCTTCTCCTTTATACTTCTATAAACTCTCCCCAATTATTTACTTCTTTTATATATTTATATCACATTTTTTATCAAAAAGCAATCTATATTAATCTCTATAATTTAGTCGGAAAACTATTGATTTTTTATACATATCTGGTATAATATAGAACACGAAAGGATGTTTTATATATGCAAGAATTATTAAATTTTTTAAATAATGCTAAAAGTACTCTCGATAGTTATTATGAAATACATAAAAATGAAGATTTTTTAAATAAAAGGAACTCTCCTAAAGATTATCTTGAATGGATAGATAAGAAAACAAAAATTATAATGAATTCTCCTGAATTTATTATAAAATCAAAAGAATATATTGTTCGTGGAGATGTCGTTTGGGTGGAATTTGGATTTAATATAGGTGAAGAGTTTAGTGGTAGGCATCCAGCTGTAGTTTTAAAAAATGGTGGAAAGACATT
>CANQZT010000066.1 GCA_947628335.1 uncultured Clostridia bacterium
TATATATGTACACTTTGAAAGACCAACAGAAAATGGTTTTGATAGTGTAAGGTTTGAACTACCAAGTTGTAAAATATTATATAAAGAAGGAAATTATACAGATGAAGAAATAAAGTTATTTCGTACAGTTGTAGAAAGAGGGTTACCTTCATTTTATAGATGGGCTAGAGAAGGGGGAATTCAAATTGCCTAATGTATTAGAAATATTACGGTTATAAAATATATTTTTGGTCAAGTGAATTAAGTGAACCTATTCATGTTCATATTTCAAAAGGGAAGCCAGTTCCAAATTCAACAAAAGTATGGCTTACCCAAAGTGGTGGTTGTATTTTAGCAAATAATAAAAGTAATATTCCTAATAAAGATTTAAGTGAATTATTAGAAACAATAGCTAATAACTATTTTTATATAATTTCAGAATGGAAGAAACACTTTCCAGATGAAGAGATCAAGTTTTATTGTTAATTTATAATTTTTTTATACGGGATCAGTTATTTAAATAAATAGAAAATAAAATATTTTAAATCATGCTATAATACTAATTAATAGAGGAAAGTGATTAAAAATCATGTATCCATATGTAAAATATGAAGATGAAAAAACGTAGAAACATTTAAAAATTAATGTTCTACGTTTTTTCTAGATTTCAAATATAATTTTGTATCTGTATAGAAATAGATAAAATTACTATAAATTGTTATCACCAGGAATGAAATAATCAATAACTCCATAAACAAGTGCACCAATAATTGCAGCCATCCAAGAAATAGCATATCCTGCTACGAAAAATTGAGTAACATATAAAACAATTGCTGAAAGTATAAAACCTACAAAACCCTTTCCAAAAGGACTTGCTTGCAATCCTGTAAATTTAACAATTAAGTAATCTATAACAGTAAGAACTACAGCAGCAAATGCAAGTGACCATATATTATTAATCGTAAATCCAGGTGTAAAAAAAGCAGTAATAGCAAGTACAATTGCAGCTGCTACAAATCTCCATATAACTTGACCAATTGTACTTGTTGTAGACGAATTTTGAACATTACTTTTTTCATTATCCATGTTAGAACCTCCTATTAAAGATAGTATTTTTCATAGTTCATAAATTTATTATTTACAAAAAAAAATAATTTATTCAAAATAAAAGTATAAACAAAATAATTTTGTAAAAAATAAAATATAGCAAATAATAAAAAATAGGAGGAAGTTACACAATGGTTATTACATTTATAAGAGCAATTATATTATATGCTATTGTATTAATTGTTATGAGATTTATGGGAAAAAGAGAAATAGGTCAATTGCAACCATTTGAACTTGCAATTGCAATTATGATAGCAGACCTTGCTTCCATTCCTATGACAGAAACAGGGATACCAATTTCAAGAGGAATTGTTCCAATACTTGGCTTGTTAATTATACATTTAACTATATCTGCAATAAATTTAAAAAGTATAAATGCAAGAGCTATTATATGTGGAAAACCTAGAATATTAATTTATAGAGGAAAAATTGATGAAAAAGCTTTAATAAAAGAAAGATTTACAATAAATGAATTAGAAGAACGATTAAGGGACAAAGATGTATTTAATGTAGGAGATGTAGAATATGCAATATTAGAAACGAGTGGGCAAGTAACGGTCATAAAAAAGCCTGATAAAAGAAATACTACACCAGAGGATTTTAATATAATGCCAGAATATGAGGGGATACCATACGATTTAGTAGTAGATGGAAAAGTTATGTATGACAATTTAAAATCTATAGGAAAAAATTATACATGGCTAAAAAAGGAAATTGAAAAATTTAAAATGCTACCAGAGGAAGCTTTACTTGTAACGTTAGATGGAAAAGGGCAAATCTTTTGTCAGAAAAAAGAAAGGAAATAATATGCGTAAGGAATTAATAATTAGTATTATTGTTTTAGTTGGAATTTTTGGATTAAATTATATAACACAAAAAAATACTAAAGAAACTATAAATAAAGTATCAGATCATTTGCAAATAGTACGTAAAGATATATTAGAGGAGAATCCAAATAAAGAAGTAGCATTAAAAGATTCTAATGAAGCATATGAAAAGTGGGAAGAAATGGATGATATTTTGAGTTACTATATAGAACATAATGAACTTGAAAAGATAACAACAGTTTTAACGTCTATAAAAAGTTTTGTTGAAGCAGAAGAGTATACAGAAGCACTAGAACAAGTAGATAAATGTGAATATTTATTAAAACATGTTTATCAAAAAGAAGAACTAACATTAGATAATATATTATAAAGAACTAATAAAAGTTCTTCTTACATAATATCTTCCATTCCATATAAGCCAGCTTTTTTCCCAACAATAAATTCACAAGCTTTAAGAGCACCTTCTGCAAAAACATTTCTTGAATATGAAGTGTGTTTTATTTCAAATGTTTCATGAGGACTAAAAAATTGAACACTGTGTTCTCCAATAATATTTCCTCCACGAATAGATGAAATTCCTATTTCATTTTTTTGACGTTTTTTTGAAGTATCATGTCTATTATATACATAGTGCATACGATTTCCTAAAGCTTCATTAATACTATTTGCAAGAGAAAGAGCAGTTCCACTAGGAGCATCAATTTTGCTATTGTGGTGGGTTTCAATGATTTCGATATCTGCTCCACATAAATATTTCGCAACTTCAGAAACTATTTTTTTCATTAAGCAAATATCAAAGGACATATTATATGATTGAAAAATAGGAATTAAATTTGAAGCTTGTTTTAATTCGGCAAGTTGATCTTCATCAAATCCAGTTGTTGCAATAACCATAGCTATTTTGTTCTTTTTTGCATATTCTAAAATATTTAATGTTGACATAGGAACACTAAAATCAACAATAACATCAGGCTTTTTGTCAATATCATATATATTAGAATAAACAGGGAAAGTATTTAAACCTCTGTCATTAATGTCAAATCCACCTATTAATAGTAAGTTATCAAAATTTTCTATTTCACTTACTAAAACTTGCCCCATTCTACCATTACAACCATTAATCAAAACTTTTATCATAAACAAAACTCACTTTCTAAAAAAATAAAAAGGGTAGAAAAATCTACCCAAAGCTATTTTAATATAAAAAGCATACTAAAAAAAACATAAGCATAACGATAGGCAAATTGCATTTTCTTATTTGATTTATATGCTTTTATAGATTCTTGTATAGCACAATATTTATCTACTAATGTAATAATGTAACTTTCTTTATATTTTGGTAAGTATATAGTAATAGGCCACATGTGTTTTAAAATTATATCTTTTTCTTTATCATTTAATTCGAATAAATTATATGCATTTTCGAGAGCTTTTTTGGGATGTGTAAAGGCATGAAAACCTTTTCTTCCGATCAATTCTAGTTCGCCAGTCATATAGGAATAAATCATGTAACATTGATGCACGAGCTGCCGATATATAATCTAAATTAAATTTTTTGCAAATTAAATAACAATAATAAGCAACCATTTTACAATGTTCAAAGCAAGTAGTTTCGTAATGTTGTCTATAATTTTTCATTTTTTGAACTGTCGCATTAGAAACTATATCGTTAATTATATATTCAAATTCACGTATTTGACTAATTTTTTTATCAGTCATATCTTTTGTTTTTGTCATAAATAAAAATCTCAACTCCTAAAAAATATCTCTATATTCATTATAGCATATAATATTTTAAAAATGTATATATTAATAAAAAATTAATGAAATGTATTAAAGTTATTATGCGATGATACCATAATTTTGCATAGCTTTTTTCAAAATAATCTTATTGTCATAAGACATTTCAACCAAAGGTAATCGAGGAAGACCAAATTGATATCCCATCATATTTAAAGCAGACTTTATAGGGATAGGATTAACTTCACAGAATAATGCTTTAATTAAAGCATTGCTTTCTAACTGAATTCTACAAGCATTTTCGAAATCTCTATTAAAATATGAATGAACCATTTTTGTAAATTTTTTAGGTACTATATTGGAAATAACCGAAATAACACCTTTGCCTCCAAGAGATAAAACAGGAAGAACTTGATCATCATTTCCACTATAAATATGTAAATTTTCTCCACATAAAGCAGAAATTTCAGCGACCTGAGATAAATTTCCACTAGCTTCTTTTATAGCAACAATATTATCTAATTTAGATAATTCTAAGCAAATTTGAGGAGTAATATTTACTCCTGTTCTACTAGGAACATTATACATAATAATAGGTAAACATGTAGAATTTGCAATAGCCATATAATGAGCTATGAGCCCTTGATTAGTTGTTTTGTTATAAAAAGGAGTAACAACTAAAACGCCATCAGCACCAGCGTTTTCAGCATACTTTGTAAGTTCTATTGCACCAGAAGTACAATTACTGCCAGTTCCAATAATAACAGGGACTCTATTTTTCACTTTTTCAACAGCAAACTGTATAACTTCTTTTTTTTCAGTATCGCTCATTGTAGCTGATTCGCCAGTAGTACCGTAAGAAAACTAGAGCATCAATACCTTCTGAAATTTGAAAATCAATAAATTTTTCAAATTCATCAAAATTGATATGATTTTCATGGAAAGGAGTTGCAAGGGCTGTTGCACAACCTTTAAATAAAATTTTTTTCATTTTCAATTCACTCCATAATATAGTTTTATCAAAAAAGCATAAAAATAAACATTGTAATTATAATATATGCCAAAAAAATAAAAATGTTATAAACTTGAAATAAAAACCATTATATTGAATTATGACAACTTATATGGTATAATATGGATGTTAAAAATATAGGAGATGATAGGAAAAATGGAAGAAATAAGAAATGAAAAACAAAAATATTATGGAAACAAAAAAGAAGATTTTAATTTTAAACAAGGTCTTGCATTATTTAAAGCAAGAAAGTATAAAGAAGCAAAGGAATATTTTGAAAGTTCAATAGAAGCAAAAGGGTCAAGCTATAAAAAAAGTATATTTTTTTTAGGAAAAATATATATCATAGAAAAAAAATTAAAAAAGGCAGAAGAAGAACTTGAGAAGTACATAGAACTAGATAAAGATAGGCATCCACATGGAAGGTTAGAATTAGGAAGGCTATATGTAAAAGAAGGAGAATATGAAAAAGCCAAAGAGGAATTTAAAAAATGTATAGAAATAAATGCAAATGATACACATGCAAGGTTAGAACTAGGAAGAGTGTATGTAAAAGTTGAAGCATATGAAGAAGCAGAAGAAGAGTTTAATAGGTATATAGAACTAGATAAAGATCAGTCACCACATGGAAGATTAGAGTTAGGCAGATTATATGAAGCAGAGGGAGAATATGAAAAAGCGGAAGAAGAGTTTGAAAAGTGTATAGAAATAGATAAAGATAGACATCCACATGGAAGGCTAGAACTAGGAAGAGTATATGTTTTAGAAGGAGCTTACGAAAAGGCTAAAGAAGAGTTTGAAGAATGTATACAGATAGATGAGTATAATGTACATGCAAGACTAGAACTAGGAAGGTTATATGTAAAAGTTGGCGAATATGAAAAAGCAAAAGGAGAATTTGAAGAGTGTATAGAAAGAAATCCAAAGGATTCTTATGCAAAAGAACAATTAAAAAGATTAAATGATATACAATATGAAGATGAAGAAAGAGATAAAATATTAACTCAAAATGAAAAAAAGGAAATTGAAGACATATTTAATAAACAAATAGAAGAAAAAGAAGTAGGCAATGATACTTTGTCAAAAATAAGGGATAAAATAAAACATGGAACAATAAAAACAGAAGATATAAAGGAATTAGAAGCAGAAAAAGAAAAAATAGGAGCAAGACAGTATTATTTAATACAAATAGCAATAAATGCAAGATTAGGAAATAAAGAAGAAGGATTAAGAATAATAAAACAGATGGAACGAGAAGGATTAAAAGACAAAACGACTAATAAGATAAAAGAAGAACTAAAAAGTAAGAGAAAAAGTATATATGATCTAGGAAAATGGGATGAAATAATAGGATGGGATACAGTTATTACAGAGTGTGAAGAAAAGGAAATGAAAGAAAGCAAAAAGGAAATAGAAGAAGAGGAGAATGGTAAAAAAGAATTAAAAGAAGAGACTGCTGAAAGAAGTACTAAAAAAGTAAAAAATATAGTAACAATAGAAGAAACAATGAGTGAAAGATTAAGAAAAACAGTAGATGAAATAAAAATGAAATATTATGCAAAACAAAATAAATATATAGAAAGATACGATAAATTGGAAACAATATTAGGAAGTAGTACAGAAAATAAAAGAGCACAAATGGAATTAATGATGATACTAATAAATGAAGGCTATAAAAAAACAGTAGAAGAAACATTTCCAGAAGAAGATTATAGGGTTATAAATGAAATGATAGAAGAATATAAAAACAGAAAAATAGAAGAAACAGAATTTAAACAAAAATTGGACGAGTATTGTATATAATAAATATAAAAAATAATATGGAATAGGAGATAAAAAAAAGATGGCAGAACAAAAAAATGAAACTCAAAGATATTATGAAAATCAAAAAGAAGATTTTAATTGTAGGCAGGGAAGGGCATTATATAAAATAAGAAAGTATAAAGAAGCAAAGGGATATTTTGAAAGTTCAATAGAAGCAAAAGGTTTAGAGTATATGAAAAGTATATTTTTTCTAGGAAAAATATATATAATAGAAAAACAATTCCAAAAAGCAGAGGAAGAGTTTAAAAGATACATAGAAATAGATAAAGATGAGCATCCACATGCAAGGTTAGAACTAGGAAAGTTATATGTAAAAGAAGGAGAATATGAAAAAGCCAAAGAAATGTTTGAAAAATACATAGAAATAGATAAAGATAAGACACCACATGCAAGACTAGAATTAGGAAAATTATATGTATTAGAAAGAAGATATAAGGAAGCCAAAGAGGAGTTTGAAAAGTGTATAGAGATAAATACAAATGATATACATGGAAGGCTAGAGTTAGGAAGATTATATGTAAAAGAAGGAGAATATGAAAAAGCAAAAGAAGAATTTAAAAAATGTATAGAAATGGATAAGGATATGTATCTATATGGAATGCTAGAACTAGGAAGGTTATATGTAAAAGAAGGAGAATATGAAAAAGCAAAAGAAGAATTTGAAAGGTATATAGAAATAAATAAAGATACGCATCCACATGGAAGATTAGAACTAGGAAAATTATATAAGTTAGAGGGAGAATATGAGAAAGCAAAAAAAGAATTTGAGAGGTGTTTAGAAATAAATTCAAAAGATTCATATGCAAAAGAAGAATTAAGAAAACTAAATGATAGACGATATGAAAATGAGCAAAATGATAAAATATTAACTCAAAAAGAGAAAAAAGGAATTGAAGACATATTTAATAAACAAATAAAAGAAAAAGAGATAGGAAATGACACATTGTCAAGAATAAGGGAAAAAATAAAACACGGAACAATAAAAACAGAAGATATAAAGGAATTAGAAGCAGAAAAGGAAAAAATAGGAGCAAGACAGTATTATTTAGTACAAATAGCAATAAATGCAAGACTAGGAAATAAAGAAGAGGGATTAAGAATAATAAAACAAATGGAACAAGAAGGATTAAAAGACAAAACGACCAATAAAATAAAAGAAGAATTAAAAAGCAAGAAAAAAGGTATATATGATTTAGGAAAATGGGATGAAGTAATAGGATGGGATACAGTTATTACAGAATATGAAGAAAAAGAAATGAAAGAAAGTAAAGAAAAAAATATAGAAACATTAACAATAGAAGGAACGATGAGTGAAAGATTAAAAAAAACAGTAGATGAAATAAAAATGAAATATTATGCCAAACAAAATAAATATATAGAAAGATACGATAAATTGGAAACAATATTAGGAAGTAGTACAGAGAATAAAAGAGCACAAATGGAATTAATGATGATATTAA
>CANQZT010000067.1 GCA_947628335.1 uncultured Clostridia bacterium
CCAGTGAAGGTGACTTCAAGGAAAGTGCAACAGAAAATAACCGCCTAAATTTTAGGTAAGGGTGAAAAGGTGAGGTAAGAGCTTACCGCAAATATGGTGACATATTTGGTCAATGTAAACCCCATCTGGAGCAACACCTCGTAATTCCAAGAAGGTTAAGATGCTCTTTCAGCTTCTTGGTTTTGGTGGCTTAAGTTCTATAGTAATATAGAAAATAGATAAATGACCATTCACGACAGAACCCGGCTTATAGATTTACTTAAATATATGAAAATAGATAGGAAAACCTCCTATCTGTTTTGTTATCTATTGTGTAATGATATTTATAAATGATAGGCTCATTTATAAATATCATTCATTTTTCTTTGGTGGTGTGTATTCAATAATTTCTCCAATCTCACAATTTATGGTTTTGCAAATTCGAGCAAGTAGTTTTAAGTCAACTTTTTGCATATCATTATTGCAATATTTTAAAAGTTGTTTGTAATGTATTTGACCGTTCCTTGATAAACTTGAGCGACTTATATTATTTTGTTTAAGGTATGCATCAAGTTTTAAATCTACTTTTCCCCATTCCTCTTCCATATATGCCTCACCTCTTGATGAATCTTATCATTTTTTTATACTCTTAGACAATTGGGCGTAAACATAGTATATCTAAGCATATAGTAATAGATAATTACATAATTAAATTTTTCATATCTATTGGAAGAGGAGCTTCAAAAGTTAATTTTTCCTTAGAAATTGGATGTATAAAAGTAACTCTATATGCGTGAAGTGCTTGACGATTTATTTTTGGGGAGTTGGTACCATATAAAGTATCGCCAATTAGAGGATGACCAATATAGGAAAAATGGACACGAATTTGATGCGTTCTTCCAGTTTGTAGTGTAATATATATTAAAGACATATCATTAAATTCTTTAATAACAGAATATTTTGTTATAGCTATTTCACCGTTATTATTTACACAACGTTCTATTATGCTATTTTCTTTTCGGGCAATAGGAGCATCAATTATACCTGACTTTTCATTTAAGATACCTGAAGCTATAGCTAAATAATTTTTTATGAAAATATGTGCTTTCATTTGCTTTGCAAGACATTCTTGTATATATTCATTTTTTGCAAAAATAACAATACCGAGTTGTATCTTTATCTAATCTATTTACAGGACGGATTTTTTTGTAAAGACCCAGTTCATCAAAATGAAATTTAACTCCATTTGATAAACTATTATCATAATGAAGCATTGATGGGTGTACTGGTAAATTTGCTGGCTTATTAATAATTAACAACGCATCATCTTCATATATAATATCTAAATTCATTTTTTTGGGAATAATGTTTGAATTATCTTCAACAAAATCTATTGTAACTGTAATATTGTCACCTAAGTTAACTAAGTGGTTTACATATGTGCTTTTGCTATTCAACATAATTTTTTCATTTTTCTTTAATTTTAAAATTAATTTATCTGAGATATAAAATTCTTCTTTTAAAACTTGCTTTATATTCAAGTAATTCGGATTTGTTACTATATATTGTAAATTCATGATTCCTCCTTCATCAAAATATTATATCAAAGATAGTTACAATATAATAGCTTTAATTTCAAAAATATTATAAATATAATTGCATAAATGTTTTTAGATATGATACAATATCTAAAAAATGGAGGGATAATATGTCATTTATAGATGAAATAAAACAAAGAGCAAAAAAGGATATAAAAACAATAGTACTACCAGAATCAAGTGATTTAAGGGTATTGGAGGCTACTAGTATAATTTTAGAAGAAGGATTTGCAAATGTAGTATTATTAGGAAATATAGAAGAAATTATGAAAAAAGCAAAAGAAAATGGATTTGATATATCAAAAGCTATTATAGTAGATCCACTTCAATCAGATAAATATGAGGAATATGTAAATGCATTTTATGAACTTAGGAAGGCAAAGGGATTAGATTATGAAAAAGCAAAAGAGCTTATAAAAGATAATGTATATTTTGGTATGATGATGGTAAAACAAGGAGACTGTGATGGACTTGTTTCAGGAGCTATACATTCAACAGCAGATACACTAAGACCAGCACTACAAATACTAAAAACTGCACCAAATACAAAATTGGTATCTGCATTTTTCTTGATGGTAGTTCCTGATTGTAAATATGGGGAAAATGGAACATTTGTATTTGCAGATTGTGGTTTAAATGCGTATCCAACAGAAGAAGAGTTATCTGAAATTGCTATTTCATCTGCAAAAAGTTTTGAAAATTTAACAGGAAAACAGCCTAAGGTTGCCATGTTATCTTATTCTAGTTATGGTAGTGCAACATCTGATGCAACAAAGAAAGTAATAAATGCAACAAATCTTGCAAAGCAAAAGGAAACAAATTTATTAATTGATGGAGAATTACAACTAGATGCAGCAATTATTCCAGAAATAGCAAAAACTAAAGCACCAGACAGTAGTGTAGCAGGTCAAGCAAATACATTAGTATTTCCAAATTTAGATGCAGGAAATATAGGATACAAATTAGTACAAAGACTTTCTAAAGCAGAAGCATATGGTCCACTATGTCAAGGAATTGCAAAGCCAGTAAATGATTTGTCGCGTGGATGTAGTGCTAAGGATATTGTAGGGGTTGTAGCTATAACAGCAGTTCAAGCTACCATGTAGAAAAAATTTTTATAATTCTAGCAAAGAAAATTATATTTAGGAGGTAAAAATGCCTAAAATTACAAATGAGAGCAATATAGAAGAAAAACTAAAATATTTAGGATTAAATTTAGAAAAAGTTCCAAAATTTTTAAAAGAAAATAAAAGTTTAGAATACAGACCATTAAAAGCATATAAAGAAAACACATATAAAGTATATAAATATATTCAAGTTTCTAAAATTCAAATTTTATTAACTCCTATGAACAGATTAAATACACTAAAAGAAAAATATGAAAATGCAGGTTATTTAGGTCAATATTTAGATCCAGAAAAAGAAGAAGATATTATTAAACATACTACATTTTTAAAAATGTTAAAACAAGTGCAAATTAGTGAAATAGAAAGAATTGAAAATGAACAAAAAAAATTGAATAAACAAATACCATTTAAGGTAAAATTTGATGAAAATTATCTTTGGCAAATTTATTATTCTGATATAGCAGATAAGTATTTTATGCTTGTTCCAACAGAAGATTTAGAGTATGCTACATTTTTTTATTTATTAAAAAAACAAATTGAATATCATAAAACAAAAAAAGAAGAAACAATTTTTGTACCAATTTGTTATGAAAATTATGGTGAAGAATATTTAAAACAGTCTGAAATTGCAGATTTAGAAAAATATATATGGTTTTTTACAAAAAATTGGTCTAACATATACGAAGTGTATGATAAAGATAACAACTTAAGTATAGTTATAGTAGGTGATACTGTTGTCTATGATGATATAATTAGTCCATATAAAAATTCGTTAAAAAGTAAAGAGGATGCAATTAAATTCTATAAACTACTAAAGGCATTATTTATATTGCAAACTGAACTTCCTCATCATTATCAATTCTTGGTAAAGTTAAATAGATATGGTGCATTAGAATTTGAATATAATCAAAAAAAGATTAATTATGATAATTTATTAGATGTGTTAAATAGGGAATATATAAATGCTAAAAAGGATATTGTAAATTTGCAAGAAAAAGAAAAAAGATTAAGTTTAGAGCTAAAAAAATTAAATGATGTTGCAAATAAAAAAGATCAGGAATATTTAATAAAGGAAAGACAAATTGCTACTTATCTAGAATGTAGAAAAACGTTTTTTGGTAGAGTAAAATATTTCTTTAAATCAAGAAAGAAGAAAAAGAATTTAGACGAAGATGTTGTTTTAGAAGAGGATAAGAAAATAGAAGAAAAAGAAAATAATGAAGAAAAAATTGACTTTGTAAATAAAGAAAACTACACAATAGAAGATATAGTGAAAATACATAAACAAATCAATGAAATTATGATAAAAGTACAGAATTTAGAATTGGATATAGCAGCAATAAATAGCAAAATAGAAAGAATGGAAATTAAAATAAAAAATGCTAATTTATATATTGAAGAAATTGATATGCATGAAAAAAATATTTTTGAATTCTGGAAATTTACGAATAAAGATGATGGATTATTACTAAATGAAGCGATAGAAGTTACAAAAGAAAATAAAAAAATAGATAAAGTATATAACTATCAAGATGACATAGAAGAGATAGGTCAAATTGTAGATAAATTTCAAAGAAAATTATTTAATAAGCAAGATTTAGACTCTATATATTTGTTAACAACTAATGTTTTTGAAACTATGAAAAATATAGAAGATGATGATATAGTTAATCAAAGTTTACAGACATTGCAACAAGAAGTAGAAAGAATAACATTTAATAAAGAAAAAGTTGATATTTTTGGTAATATGCTTGAGGATCATACAAAGATAAAAATTTTAGGTAAAAATAAACATAGAGAATCAATAAAAGATAAACAGAAAATATTAGAAATAAATAAATCTACAACACTAGAAGAATATAAGGAAAATTTAAAAAAGAAAATAGAAAATATAAAAGATTGTATAGAAATTTCAAAATCTCCAATTTCAATTCCGGTATATATTGTATCAACCGAAAAAAATGAATTGACAGGTTTACAAATTTTCTCAATAAACCCAGAAGAGATTATTGGTGAGTATTTGGAGTGTAAAGAAATATATTTGTATAAACTTTATATAAAGGAAGGTGACAAGGCTATATATTTTCCAAATAGTGTATATTATGATAATGATAATAAAACATTGCCTTTAGGAATGGATATAGGGACAAAAGGTGTAATTAATATTGATGATTATAACATAAAACAAATGAATAAAGAAGAATTTAGAATATGTGATATGGTAAATGAATTTAAAGTGGCTGTAAAGAAAGTATATGTATCTGAGTTAGAAATTTTGGAGGAAGAACATGATTAATAGAGTAATTGTAATGGTATTAGATGGTTTTGGAGTAGGAGAAGCACCAGATGCTAATTTATATAAAGACGAAGGAAGTAATACTTTGAAAGGAATTTATGAGAATACAAAGTTAGAACTGCCTAATATGAAAAAACTGGGATTGTATAATATTGATGGAATTGAGATTTCTGAAAAAGAAGAAATGGTGGAAGGAATTTATGGAAAAGCATGTGAGCAATGTGTAGGAAAAAATAGTCCAGTGGGGCATTGGGAAATATCTGGATTTATTTTGAAAACTGGATTTTTAACATATCCAAATGCTTTTCCGAAAGAATTAATACAAGAATTTATAGAAAAATCAGGTGTAAAAGGAATATTATGCAATGAAGTAGGTTCACGGAACAGAAATTTTAAAGCGTTTTGGGGAAGAGCATATAAAAACTGGATATCCAATTATATATACATCAGCAGACAGTGTATTTCAAATTGCAGCACATGAAAGTATTATACCAGTAGAAGAATTATACAGAATATGCAAAGTAGCAAGAGAAATATTAAATAAGCCAAAGTATAATGTTGGTACAGTAATTGCACGACCATTTATAGGAGATAGTAAAGAAAACTTTACAAGAACATATAATAGAAAAGATTTCGAGTCTGAAGCATTTGGTACTACAATGTTAGATGTAATAAAGGAAAATAAAAAGGATGTAATTGCTATTGGAAAAATAGAGGATTTATTTACTGGAAGAGGAATAACACGAGCAATTCATACACAAGGAAATAAAGATGGAATTGACAAAACAATAGAAGAGATAAAAAAAGATACAACTGGTTTAATTTTTACAAATTTGGTTGATTTTGATATGTTATATGGTCATAGAAATGATATAGAAGGTTATGCAAGAGCATTAGAATATTTCGATTCACAGTTACCTAAAATAATGGATGAAATGAAGAAAACAGATATGTTAATAATAACTGCTGATCATGGAAATGATCCATCAACACCAAGTACAGATCATTCAAGAGAATATGTTCCAATTTTGATATATGGAAAAGAATTGAATAAAAATATCAATTTAAAGACACGTAAAACTTATGCTGATATATCAGCAACTATATTAGATTTAATGGATATGCCACAGTTAGAAGGAAAATCTTTTAAAGAAGAAATTTTAAAAAAATAAAGGTGGAAATGTGATGAATGGAGTAATAATACAATTTTTTGAATGGTATATGGATTGTCATCAAAATTTATGGAATGTGATTTCAAATGAGGTAGAAAAGTTACAAGAATTAGGAATAACAGCCATATGGCTACCACCAGCATATAAAGGAATAGGTGGAAAAGATGAAGTTGGATATGGAGTATATGATGTTTATGATTTAGGGGAATTTGATCAAAAGGGTACAATAAAAACAAAATATGGTTCTAAAGATGAATATATAGAATGTGTTAAAAAACTAGAAGAAAATGGTATACAAGTATATGCAGATATAGTATTAAATCATAAAATGGGAGCAGATTTTATTCAGACAATACCTGCAACAAAGGTAGATTGGCAAGATCATCAAAAACAAGTATCTGAACTTGAAACGGTAAAAGTAGCAACTAAATTTACATTTCCTGGAAGAAAAGGAAAATATTCTGATTTTAAATGGAATTGGACACATTTTGACGGTATAGACTATAATATGGAGAATGGTGAAAAATCATTATTTAAGTTTAAAGATAAAGATTGGGAAGAAGCGGTAGATGGAGAGTTTGAAAATTATGATTATTTAATGGGTGCAGATTTAGACTTTACAAATGAAGATGTTATAGAAGAATGTAAAAGATGGGGAAAATGGTATTTAGAAACTACAAATGTAAATGGATTTAGATTAGATGCAGTAAAACATATTTCATCTGTATTTTATAAAGATTGGATACAATATTTAAGAAAATTAACTGGTAAGGAATTGTTCACAGTAGGAGAATATTGGTCTGGAGATGTAAGTAAGTTACATAAATATATTGAAAAGACAGAAGGAGAAATTTCTTTATTTGACGTACCATTGCACTATAATTTTAATAATGCATCTAAGGACATGAATTATGATTTAACGACGATATTTAACAATACATTAATGAAAGAAAATCAATACAAGGCTGTGACTTTTGTTGATAATCACGATACTGAGCCAGGTCAAGCATTAGAAAGTTTTATAGAAAGATGGTTTAAAATAATAGCATATAGTATAATTCTTTTAAGAAAAGAAGGATATCCATGTGTTTTTTATGGTGATTTGTATGGAATAGAAAAATATGATATTAAACCAATAGAAGAAATAAAGAAAATACTAAAATTAAGGAAAGAAAGAGCGTATGGTAATCAATATGATTATATAGATAGTAGAAATTGTATAGGCTGGACAAGGGAAGGTGATGAAGAACATATAAATTCTGGATTAGCTGTAATAATATCAAATGGTGGTTATGCAGAGAAAAGAATGTATGTAGGAAAAAAATTTGCAAATAAAAGATTTATAGATGCAATGGGATATGTAACGGATGATGTAATAATAGATGATGAGGGAATGGGAAATTTTAAAGTAAAAGAAAAATCTGTATCTATATGGATTAATAATTAATGTAAATTGATATTGACATTGCAGAACAAAAGTTCTGTAATAAATGCAACAAAAGAGGAGTGATTATTATAGATTTTCATTGTGAAAAATAAAAAAAGTGATATAGAGGAAAATCAAAATAAAGATACTAATATAAAAGTTGAAAATTATAGTAATACTACAAGTAATTTAGATGATGATACAAAAAATTCAAATAATATGGAGAAAATTAATATGGATGAGATAATTATTAAAGTAAATGATAAGGTATTAAATGTAAAATTAGAAGATAATACATCTGCTAAAGCATTTGCAGAAAAATTAAAAAGTGGAGATATAACAA
>CANQZT010000068.1 GCA_947628335.1 uncultured Clostridia bacterium
TAAAAATTGTATTAGGAATTAAGAATTTTATAATTTATTTAGCTTATGTTATAGTTTTTGCTTGTGTTTCAGGTTTGATGATAGATTTTATTGGATTAACAGTATAAAAATTTTGAATAATCGTGCTAATTGTAGTGAAGTAATTAGCATAAACATGAGGCTACTTTTTCAGCAGCCTCCTAAGATTTTAGCTATTCTTTTAATAATATTTTATATCTCAATCTTTGGTTGATACTTTTTAAGCCACATATTTACTTGACAAAGGTATGCCATAAGCTGAGGACCAGTCATTAATTGACCAAACCAAGGTCGTGAAAAAGCAGTACCATTTGTTTCTAATATTTCTAATATATATTGTCTGTTTAATAAATCGTTAATAGGTGCGTTGGGATTTTTCATTATATTAGTAAGCATTTCTTTTACTGTATTTAAATAAGTTGGATTATGGGTTTTTGGATAAGGACTTTTTTTTCGATTTATAATCTCATTAGGTAGTAAATCACGAACAACATAACGAAGTAATCCTTTTTCTCTTCCATTTAAAGCTTTCATTTCCCATGGCACATTCCACATATATTCTACAAGTCTGTAATCGCAAAATGGTACACGCAATTCTAAGCCATTATACATACTCATTCTATCAGATCTGTCTAGTAAAGTTTGCATAAACCAATTCAATGTTAAATATGAAATTTTTCTTTTTTCGGCAGTTTCAACTGAATCACAATCAAGTATTTCAACATTAGATAAACTTTCTTTATACCTAAAATCAATATATTCTTTCAAATTAATTTGTTTAGAAAGTTCTGTATTTAATAAATTCTGTCTTTCATCTAGTGCAATAGACCATGGAAAAGTATTGCTTTTTAGGGCATCTTCTCTAAAAAACCAAGGATATCCTGCAAAAATTTCATCAGAACATTCACCAGATACTGCTACTGTTGCACCTTTTCGTATATTTTTACAAAATAATAGCATAGATGAATCTACATCTGCCATACCAGGAAAGTCTCTTGCAATCATTGCATCTTCTAATGCTTTAGCAAGCTCTGGTGTATCGATTACAATTTCATGATGATTTGTATCAAAAGCTTCCAGCATAATATTAATATAATAGCTATCAGAATTAGGTTGAAAATCACTCTTTACAAAATTTTTATCATTGTCTACATAGTCAACAGAGTAGGTATCTAATTTAGGTAAATTGTTTTTACGATAATAGTTAGAAATGTATGCTGTAATAATACTTGAGTCTAATCCTCCAGATAACATAGCACATAAAGGAACGTCAGATACTAATTGTCTTTTAATTGCATCTTCTAATAGAGTATGAACATTATTGCATGTATCCTCAAAATTATCTGTATGAGGTTTACTTTCTAGTTTCCAATATTCTTCTAGATGTAAGCCACTTTGATTATAAATACCAAAATGAGCAGGTTTTATTTCATAAATATCTTTAAATATACTTGTTCCAGGTGTATGAGCAGGTCCAATGCCTAATAATTCAGAAATTCCTGTTCTATCTAATTTTAATTCTACTAATGGATGTTTAATAAGTGCCTTTACTTCAGAGGCAAAAATAAGATTTTCATCAACGATAGTATAATATAAAGGTTTTATACCAAAATGATCTCTTGCAAGAAAAAGTTCTTGTTTATTTTCATCCCATATAGCAAAACTAAAAATACCATTAAATTCCTTTATAATATCACTACCATAATGAATAAAAGCTTTTAAAATAACTTCGGTATCGCAATATCCATTAAAGCTATATCCAGCAGTGATTAAATCTTTTTTAATATCATTTGCATTATATAATTGCCCATTGTATACAATAGTATAAGTATTATTATGATAAGTTGCTTGCATAGGTTGATGTCCATTTTCAGCATCAATAATTGTCAATCTACGATGACCTAACTGAATATGTTCATTAAAATAAAAATTTTCTTCATCTGGGCCACGTTTAGATAATGTTCTTGTCATATTTATCAAAATATCTTTATTATTTGATATATTATGTTTTAAGTTTACAAAACCAACAAAACCACACATATATTTAACTCACTCCAATACAAAAATTATTGCTTATATAGTATATGCAATTTCTAGGAAAAAGTAACAAAAATCAGTAATATCACTCAAATTACTAAATATGCATATAATAAAAAGGTGATTTAATGATGAAAATCTTAAAAGAAATATATGAAGATGCAAGAAACATACAAAAAAAAGATCCAGCAGTTACTAATATCTGCTATGTTTTTTTGATGTATCAAGGATTTTATGCATTACTATTTCATAGATTAGCTCATTTTTTATATGAGCATAAGTTTTTATTTATTGCAAGACTAATTTCACAGATATCAAGATTTTTAACAGGAATTGAAATTCATCCTGGTGCTAAAATTGGAAGAAGATTATTTATAGATCATGGAATGGGAATCGTAATAGGAGAAACGGCAACAATAGGAGACGATTGTACAATTTATCATGGTGTTACGCTAGGTGGAACAGGAAAAGATAAATATAAACGACATCCAGATTTGGGAAATAATGTTATGGTAGGGTGTGGTGCCAAAATATTAGGCCCAATAAAAATAGGAAATAATGTAAAAATAGGAGCGAATGCTGTTGTAACAAAGTCAGTAGAAGATAACGTAACAGTAATAGGCATTCCACGGAAAAGTTGTATAAATATTTATCACAAACACTTGTTTAAATGAAATAAATGTAGTATAATATACTAGCATGTGTAAAATATGAATACAAACATGTTGGGGGTAAGGTTTAAAAAATGAATAATAAGATTGTTATCAAAGGAGCTAAAGAACATAATTTAAAAAATGTAAATTTAGAAATTCCAAGAGATAAACTAGTTGTTATAACAGGACTTTCAGGTTCTCGGAAAGTCTTCACTTGCATTTGATACGTTGTATGCAGAAGGGCAAAGACGATATGTAGAAAGTTTATCTTCTTATGCGCGTCAATTTTTAGGATTAATGGAAAAGCCAGAAGTAGAGTCAATTGAAGGGCTTTCTCCTGCAATATCAATAGATCAAAAAACAACATCAAGAAATCCACGTTCAACAGTAGGAACCGTAACAGAGATTTATGATTATATCCGTTTATTATATGCGAGAGTTGGGATACCATATTGTCCAAATTGTGGTAAAAAAATTGAAAAACAATCATTAGATCAAATAGTAGATAATATTATGATATTAGAAGAAGGGACAAAAATTCAAATATTAGCACCAATAGTTCGAGGAAGAAAAGGCGAATTCACAAAGTTACTTGCAGATTTCGTAAAGGAAGGATTTATTAGAGCAAGAGTTGATGGAGAATTAGTCGAATTAACAGATGACTTACAAATAGATAGAAAGAAAAAGCACAACATAGAAATAATAGTAGATAGGTTAGTTATTAAACCAGATATTCGTAATAGATTAGCTGAATCAGTTGAAATTGCAATGAAACACGCAGAAAAATTGGTATTGGTGGACATTATAAAAAAAGACTTACATGAAGAAAAGTTATTTAGTGGAAATTATGCATGTCCAGATTGTGGAATAAGTTTTCCAGAACTATCACCAAGAATGTTTTCATTTAATAATCCATTAGGTGCATGTCCAGCGTGTACAGGCATTGGCTATTTAATGAAAATGGACGAAGATTTAATTATACCAGATAAAACTAAAACACTGTATGATGGAGTAAAAGCATTTGGAGCCAGTACGATGAAAAGAGGAGATACTATGGCTAAAATGTACTTCGAAAGTATTGGTAGGCATTATGGAGTTGATATAAAACAGTCTATAAAAAAATTACCAAAAAGTTTTCTGGAAAAAATTTTATACGGAACAGGAGATGAGGTAATAGATTTTGAGTATACTACGTCTGCTGGAACAAGAAAATTTCAGACGCCATTTGAAGGAGTTATACCAACTCTTGAAAGACGATATAGTGAAACAAAATCACAAGGAATGCGTGATTTTTATGAAATATATATGAGTGAAAGTGAATGTCCTACTTGTCATGGAGCAAGGCTAAAAAAAGAAGTATTAGCTGTAAAAGTAGGGGATAAAAATATTAATGAATTGACGGACATGCCTATTGTTAAAATTAAAGAATATTTGTCAAATTTAAAATTGACAAATAAAGAAGAGATGATAGCAGATCAAATTTTAAAAGAAATAGAAAAAAGATTACAATTTTTAGTAGATGTTGGTCTTGAATATCTAACATTATCACGAGCAGCAGGAACATTATCAGGAGGAGAAGCGCAACGTATACGTCTTGCAACGCAAATAGGTTCAGGATTAACAGGAGTTCTATATATTTTAGATGAACCAAGCATTGGTTTGCATCAAAGAGATAATGATAAATTAATTGCAACTCTAAAGAAATTACGTGATTTAGGCAATACATTAATTGTTGTAGAACATGATGAAGATACTATGTATGCTGCAGATCAAATTATAGATATAGGACCAGGACCTGGAGTACATGGTGGCAATGTTATGGCTCAGGGAACAGCAGAAGAAATAAAACTAATACCAGAGTCTATAACTGGGCAATATTTAAGTGGAAAAAAGAAAATAATAGTACCAAAAAAGAGAAGAAAATCAAATGGAAAATCTATAGAAATAGTAGGTGCAACTCAAAATAATTTAAAAAATGTAAATGTGAAATTTCCATTGGGAGTATTTACTTGTATAACAGGTGTTTCGGGTTCAGGAAAAAGTACTTTAGTAAATGAAGTATTATACAAAACAATTGCAAAAGAATTGAATGGGGCAAACGAAAAACCAGGTAAATGTAAAGAAATTAAGGGATTGCAAAATATAGACAAAATAATAAATATAGACCAATCACCAATTGGAAGAACACCACGCTCTAATCCTGCAACGTATACAGGAGTATTTGACTCAATACGTGACATTTTTGCAACAACGAATGAGGCAAAACTTCGTGGATATTCAAAAGGAAGGTTTAGTTTTAATGTTCCAGGAGGAAGATGTGAAGCATGTTCAGGAGATGGAATATTAAAAATAGAAATGCACTTTTTGCCAGATATATATGTGCCATGTGAGGTATGTAAAGGTCAAAGATATAATAAAGAAACTTTGGAAGTAAAGTATAAAGGAAAAACAATTGCTGATGTATTAGATATGACAGTAGAAGAGGCTTTAACATTTTTTGAAAATGTTCCAAAAATAAAACAAAAAATCCAAACATTATATGATGTTGGATTAGGATATATAAAGCTTGGTCAGCCATCGACAACATTATCAGGTGGAGAAGCACAACGTGTAAAACTTGCAACAGAGTTATCTAAAAAAGCGACAGGAAAGACACTTTATATACTAGACGAACCGACAACAGGATTGCATATAGCAGATGTTCATCGTTTAGTAGATATATTACAAAGATTAGTTGATACTGGTAATACTATTATTGTAATAGAACACAATTTAGATTTAATAAAGACAGCAGATTATATAATAGATTTAGGTCCAGAAGGTGGAGATAATGGAGGAGAGATCGTTGCAGTAGGAAGTCCTGAACAAATTATAAAAAATGAGCGAAGTCATACAGGAAGATTTCTAGCTAAGTATCTGGAAAATTATTAATAATTTATAATAAAAACAAGCCACTATAGAAAAAATGTAGTGGCTTGTTTTTATAAGTTAATATTGTTATTTACATTCGTTGTTATTCTTTTGATTTTTGTTGTTATTGTTTTCATTATTTTGATTATTTTTGTTTTGATTTGAATTGTTGTTCTTGTTATTTTTTTCCATGAGTTAAGCACCTCCATTTCTCTTTCATACGAATATTTTTTACGAAAATATAAAAAATATTCAAAAAATAATTAAATTATCAAAAAAATAAAATATTTTATGTTATAATATATAGGAAAATGAGAGGAAATATAGAGGAGAAATAAACATGGAAAATATTGTTATTGGAATTGAAGGATTAGTTGGTGCAGGAAAAACTTCTATATGTAGAAAATTGATTGAAAATATACCAAATACAGTTTTATTAAATGGAGGAAATTTATATAGAGCAATTGTATATGCTATGATGAATAATAAAGAAAAAATAAATATAAATGTTAAAAAGATAGATATAAAACAAATGATGGATTTATTTAAAGTAGAAATAAGAATTGAAGATAGTGAAACAAAAATTTATATTGATGGAAAGTTAGCAGATGAAGAAGAACTGCAATCAAAGGAAGCGTCTTTGGCTGTATCAGTAGTGGGTGGTCAAGCTAAAAATGAAGCCCTATTTCAATTTGCAAGAGAATTGATAGAGAATTTAAAGCAGGAATATAATGTTATAATATCAGGAAGAAGTATCATGCAAATATATCCAAATGTAAATTATCATTTTTTTATAGTAGCAAGTCTTGATGAACGAGTAAAAAGAAAATGCATACAATATAAAGATGAAGTATCTGAAGAAGAAGTAAGACAGAATATTATAAAAAGAGATGAATTACAAGAAAAAGCAGGTTTCTATACGTTATATGATAAAACAATACAAATTGACGTAACAAATTGTAAAACAGTTGAAGAATCAACAAAAAAAGTTTTAGATCAAATAAAATTACCTAGTGTAAATTATTAATAGGAGGAGAACACTTGAGTTACATAAATGAAAAACTAGAAGAATTTAATAATTATTTACGAAATAGAAAAGTTGCTATAATAGGACTTGGTGTTAGTAATGTACCACTACTTGATTATTTATATAAAATGCAATCTAAAGTAATGGTGTTTGATAATAGAACAATTGAAGAAATACCAAAGGATATTATGGACAAAATTACGCGTTATACTTTTGAATTTTCATTTGGAGAAAATAATTTATCAAAATTAATTGGGTTTGATATAATATTTCGTTCACCAAGTTGTATGCCAACGAAAAAAGAATTGCAAGATGAGCAAAAAAGAGGTGCTATTGTTACTTCTGAGATTGAGATGCTTATGGAAATTGCACCTTGTAAGATAATTGGAGTAACAGGCAGTGATGGAAAAACAACAACAACGAGCCTTATATATGAAATATTAAAACAAGCAGGGTATAAAGTACATTTAGGGGGAAATATAGGTAATCCATTATTTACTAATTTAAATAATATATTGCCAGAGGATATAATTGTATTAGAGTTAAGTAGTTTTCAATTAATGAATATGACTGTAAGTCCTAATATATCAGTTGTTACTAATATTACACCGAATCATTTAAATATTCATAGTTCATATGAAGAATACATTGAGGCAAAGAAAAATATATTTAAGTATCAAAATGAAGATGGAATTTTGGTTCTTAACTATGATAATGAAATTACAAGAGGGTTTGGAGTAGAAGCACATGGTAAAGTTAATTTTTTTAGTAGCAAAGAAAAATTAGATAATGGTATCATTATAGACAATGATATTATTAAGGAATGTGAAGATAAGTTAAGGAAACATATTGTAAATACAAAAGATATAACTTTAAGAGGAATGCACAACTACGAAAATATATGTGCAGCACTTTCTGCTACAAAGGAACTAGTTGACATAGAGGAAGCGACCAAAACAATAAGCAGTTTTAAAGGAGTAGAACATAGAATTGAATTTGTGCGAGAACTTGATGGAGTAAAATGGTATAATGATTCAATAGGAACAAGTCCAACAAGAACGATAGCAGGTTTAAATGCATTTGCTGAAGATATTATTTTAATTGCAGGAGGATATGATAAACATCTAGATTATGAACCAATTGCAAAACCAATAGTAGATCATGTAAAAGGATTAATTTTGATTGGTCAAACAGCTGATAAAATATATAAGGTTGTAAAAAAACAGCTAAAACAAGAAAATAAAGATATAGATATATATTTGTGTAAAGAGTTTGCTCAAACAGTGGAAAC
>CANQZT010000069.1 GCA_947628335.1 uncultured Clostridia bacterium
TTATTATTACCTGTAATCAGCAAAATTACTAATTTATTTTTTTATTGATAATATTTTATATTTAGCTGTTCCTGCTGGTATTTTAAATTCTACTGTTTCTCCTTTTTTTGCACCAAGTAATGCTGCTCCTATTGGAGATTCGTTAGATATTTTATTTTGTGATAAATCAACTTCTGTTGAGCCAACTATTGTATATTCACATTCTTCATCAAATTCTAAGTCTTTTACTTTAACTGTGTTTCCGACTTGAACAGTTTTTGTATCAATTTCTGATTCATTAATAATTCTAGCATATCTTAATTTAGCCTCTAAATTTGCTATTTTAGTTTCATTTGATGCTTGTGCATTTTTTGCTTCATCATATTCTGAGTTTTCTGATAGGTCTCCAAATCCTAATGCCACTTTTATACGTTCTGCAATTTCAGATCTCTTTTCTGTCCTTAAGTATTCTAATTCTTTTTCTAAATTGTCGTATCCTTCTTGTGTTAATAACACTTCTTTTTCTTCCATAATCCCTGTCTCCTCTCCATGTTTGGAATTATTTAAAAATATTTTTTATTAGAACATATTTGTTCTTTATCCTGCCCTATATAATCGTTGGTACGAAATCGAAGATTCAGACAACGATTTATATTGGATTTATTTTAAGATAATAATATTATTTTGTCAATAGTTTTCGTGCTTTTTATTAAACCCATATTCACTGGCATGAATAACTCCATTTTTTCCTATTAAATTTACAATTTTTATATTATCTTGTTTTATTTTTTTTAGCACATTTTCATATTTTTCATTAGCAATTACACTTTCATATAATATCCTTTTATCAAAATTTCTATAGTTACTGCTATTAAATATATTATTATAATTTACTTGATAGTCATGAATATTAATTCCATTAAATAGTTTTGATTGTATATGAATTTTATTATTTAAACTTAAAATAATGGCTTCTGGACATATGTTGAATTGATTTATTTCTTCTTCATTAAAATCAAAATTTACAATTATCTTTGCTTTAGAAAGACTTTTTCTTTTATTATTTGAAATTGTAATTGCAATTCCTAATCTTTCTTCTAAATCTTCTTCTAGTTTTTTAAAATATTGAATATTACTTGTCACTATGTTAACTCGCTTTAGTTGCTTTGCTAAATATATAATATTATTCTCATCTGTTTTTGTTGGATGATTAGTCAATACAAATATTTCTTGTTTATAGCTTTTTTCTTTCCTCATTTTTGCAATATAACATATTAAATCGTACCATAAATAACTGTTAAGAATTTTGCCATCGTATATATATATACCTTTTTCTCTAAATCTTTGTTTCACATCATATAAACTAAACAAATAATTAGATAATACAACGCTTTTAGTTGTCCTTTCTAAAATTTTTGCAATTATATTTATAATAAAATGACTCTTTAATCTTTTATATGGTAAAACGCATATTTTATCTTCTCTAATAGTTAAAATACAAAATATCTTTTTTATTATATAGACTATATATTTAACTACGAATGGCAATTTAGAATATTCATAAAATAACTCATCAATATTGGTAATTTCCTTTACATATAATACGTCATAAATAATATCACCTTATTTCTATATGTTATTTTATAAATATATTAATGCCTCTTCATTTTTAGAACTGAGGCATTTTTACTATAAATCATTTTTTAAAATTCTTCAATAGAAAGTTTTGCATAATATTTAGGGTTAAACTCTTCATCATATTGTATTTCGTCAAATATTTCTGGCATTTGTTCTTTAAAATATTTTAATAATGGAATCATAACTTGACGAATAGCAGGATGAACATGATTATTAGCTCTTAAACTTAATATATGTTTCCATTCTCTAATATTTGCTGTCATTGTATATTCAGCTGCTGTAGAATGTGGCAATAGATCTCTGCACATATCCGTTGTTGCACCAAGTTCTTTCATTTTTATATATCCATTTTCAATTTCTTGCATTGTTTTTTTCCATATTTCATACATTTCTTTATCTTCTATATAAACTGGATTTATAAATGTAATTTCATTTCCGTATTTATCTTTATCATAACTACAATATCTTGTTGATTCTACTGAAAAACTTGCAAAACGATGTCGTGTTAAATCTTTATAAGAACCAATATCATTATATATTCTAACCGTTACTTTTTCATGTTCTAATACAGATTCATGACCACGATTAATACAATTCTTTAATAAATTTTTATAACTCTCATCTGAAATTTTATCTTCTGAACGATAACATGTTCTACATGCTCTTTCAATTTTTTTCATAATTGCTTTTCCGTCAATTTTTTCTACTTTTATCCATGGATCTACAATTCTCATTATTACCCTCCATTTTTACATTAATTTAAACATATTTTAGCAAAAAAGAGAAATTTTACATTTCTCTTTTATTCTCCTTTTCCTTCTGGAAGAGCTGGTGTATCTAAAACAATCTTTATCTTAAAGATATAACTTACTGCTCTACCAAATTTACTATTTTTAATTCTTTGCCATAGTGATGGTTTTACATCAACTCTTGTTTCATTAATAAATTTATTTTGTTCTTCTATTGCATTTACTGTAGAAGGTTCTATATTTTGTACTTGTGCTTCGGTATTTTGTTGCTCTTCTACCTCTTCGTTATCATAATCAACTGGTGTAGGAATTACTTTTAAAGCATCTGCAACTTCTATTCCTATATAACTTAATGCCTTCGATCTGTCTTCTATTCTTTCCATATCTATTTCAATATGTAAATTAGACTCTAGATTAGCTATTCTTGCATTTACTAATTTAATAGCATCTTGATAATTTCCGTGATGTTGTGCTTTTAGACCTTCCTATAATTCCTAATGTATCCGTAATATCTTCTCCAAAATCTTTTTGTGCCTCTTTTACTTTAGCCTTCCAATCTTTATCTTTTTCTTCAACACATTGCAATAATTCTTTTAAATTTCCAGAGAGAATTATATTTTTTTCTCTTTGACGTATTAATTCTTCTATTTGCTTTGTGTTTTCTTCAAATTGATTTGTTGCATATTCAACTAATCCATATGCGGCTTTATATACGGATTTAGGAAAATTTTTCTTTTTTGGATATTCAATTAAATATGTTTTTATTGATTCAATTAAATCTTTAAAGTATGAATCTTCATCTAATTGAACAATTTGTTTTTTACTATTTGGATTAATTAATTTTTGTACCTTATCAATATTTGACAAGATTTTTTCTTCCGTAATTACCATTCTTACGTTTACTATGCCGCTTTTTGACATTGTAAACCACCCTCCCTTTGTCCTACGTATATTCTAATTATCAAAATTATACAACTTATTTCAAGAAAGTACAATAGGATTAATTAAAATTCATCATATCATTTTTCTGTACTTATTTTATTACAACATTAATACAAAAGTCAACATTATTTTTTATTTTTTTAATTCTTTTTTATTAAATTTTTTAATATTGAATTATCAAATTCTTTAAAAAGCTTTTGTATATCAATTTCTTTCTTCGTCATCGTTTTATATACTAGGCTAGAACAGGTTAATCCAAAGATTCCTGATGCTATAGCGTCTGAATCTCCTTCAATAATTTCTCCTTTTTCCATTCCTTCTTTTAAGATATCCTCTATTGCTTTTATATACTCTATTACTTTATTCTTACATAGGATATTTCGCTGTTCATTTCCCCAAATTTGACTAAGAACTATTATCATAAAATCTTCGTATTTTGCTATTATTTTAATTTGAATTAGAACTACTGCTCTTAATTTATCTATTGTATTAGTTGCTTTTGCTTTTTTTATTTCTATACTATTTTTTAATAGTTTCATTCCCTCTTCAACTAAGAAATTAAAGATTTCTTCTTTACTCGAAAAATGATAATATAATGTTCCTTTCGCAACCCCTACTGTAGCTGTTATATCTTCTATACTTGTTGCATCATACCCTTTTTGTGCAAATAATTTCATAGAGGTCTCAAATATCTTTCTTTTCGTTTTATTCATATTTTCACCTATTATTTGTTAATTTTTTTTCTTGTTCTATTATAGTTTTTATAATATTGACTGTCTTTTCTAAATTATTATTATTAATAACATAATCATAGTTTTTTATTTTTGACTCTTCATATTTTAATCTTCCAACTCTTAAATCAATTTCTTCTTGTGTTAAATTGTCTCCTCTATGTTGTAATCTACTGCGTAGTTCTTCTTCATTTACTTTAAGGAAAATAGTTACTATTTTAGTTGTTTCTTTTAAAATACGAAGTAAATTTTCTGTTCCATTTACTTCAATATCTTTTACAATTATTTTTCCACTTTTTATTTTATCATTCATTAATTTTTTTGAAGTTCCATAATAATTTTCATGATGTAAATCATATTCATAAAATTCACCTTCTTGAATTTTTTTCTCAAATTCTTCTCTTGTAATAAAATGATATTGTACTCCTTCTTCTTCATCTTGTCTTCGCGCTCTTGATGTATATGAAGGAAGTGAAATTACATCGGTCATTGTCCTTATTAATTCTTTTTTTATTGTATCTTTACCTGCACCTGAAACTCCTGATAAGATTACTAACATTAACTGTCACCTTTCTTTTTTATTTTTGACTATCTTTTTCTTCATCATTTTCTTCTTGTTCATCTACAATTGTAACTTTTCCTGCATAGATTTCATCTGCTGCAAGAGTTACATTTGATTCTTCTTCATCATCTACAAATGGTTCATCTCCATTTGATAATTGTCTTGCTCTTTTAGCTGTTGCTACTACTAATTCGAACCTGTTATCTACTTTCTTTAACATATCAATAATGCTTGGTTTTACCATCATATTAATCTACCTCTTTCTTTTTTAATCTTCTATATCTTCTTTTTCAAGCCTTCCTGCTACGGTTTCTGGCTGTACAGCTGACAATATTATGTGACCCGAATCCATAATTACAACTGCTCTTGTGCGTCTCCCATAAGTTGCATCAACTGCTGTACCATTATCTTTTGCTTCTTGAACCATTCTCTTTATAGGTGCCGACTCGGGACTAACAATTGCTATAATTCTATTAGCTGATACTATATTTCCAAATCCTATATTGATTAATTGCATTATTCCTTCTCCTATTCTATATTTTGTATTTGCTCACGGATATCCTCTAATTCCGTTTTTATTTCGATTACAGTATTAGTAATAAATAAACTTCCAGATTTTGATCCTACTGTATTAATCTCTCTATTCATTTCTTGCATTAAGAAATCTATTTTTTTACCAATTGGCTCATTTGAATCTAAAAAATGTTTAAATTGCGCAATATGACTGTTCATCCTTGTAATTTCTTCTTCAATTGAGCATTTATCTGCATATATTACAGTTTCTTGTGCAAGTCTTTCTTTATCAATAACATCCGTTTTTAAAATTTCTTTAATTCTCGTTTCTAATTTTACTACATATTCCTCTACAAGTCCAGTAGAATTATTAGAAATTTCATAAACTTTATTTGATACACTTTCAATTCTTTTTAACAAATCTTCTTTAATTTTATTTCCTTCTGCTTGTCTCATTTCAATAAATCCATTAATAGCTTCATTAAGACATTTCGATAATTCATTCCAAATTATTTCTTCATCTTCAACATTTTCGATACTTAAAATATCTGGAAACTTTGATATTTCAGTAACACTTATATCGTCATTTATATTGTTGTCTTGTGCTAATTTTTTTAATGATTCAATATATATTTTTGCTAGTTCTTCATTTATTTTTACATTTTTTCCGTCTAGTACTGTTATTTTCAAAGTTTACAAAAACATCTACTTTTCCCCTTGCAATTTTAGAAGCTACTTCTTTTTTTATTTTTTCTTCTAAATAACTAATACATCTTGGTATCTTAACTACAATATCATTATATCTATGGTTTACCGATTTTATTTCTATATTATATATTCTGTTATTTTCTTCTAATTTAGCTCTTCCAAATCCTGTCATGCTCTTCATGCCGCCTCGCTCCTATCTTTTAATAATTTCATTAATATCATTGATGCTTTCAAGATACGTTTTTTTCATTTTACAATAATTAATTAATGCTTTTCCTAAATAGTATATTGCACAAACAATTGAAGCAACCATAAGAATTAAATCAAACTCCGTTAAATACATTGTATATAAATAGATAGAAAATAATACAAATATAGATACTATAAAACATTCTATACCATGAATTGCTATATTTCCGTTTTCTTTCCTATAACTATATTCAAATAGCATAATTGTAAATATTATTAACAACATACTAAATACTTTCAAATCTTTTATAAATACTGTTGTTTCTATATTAGATGCTCCTAAATTAATAAGATAAAAAAAGGCCATGACTATATCTGCAATAAATATATCTTCAAATAATTTTTTATACATTTTTAATTTTTCTTCTTTAGGCATTTCTTTCTTACTTACAATTTCTTTTTCTATATTTCCGTATTTATCATTCCATTCTTTATCTTTTTCTCTACCTCTTGTATCTTTTTTCTTATCTTTTATTTGTTGCTTTTTATCTATCATCCTTTTACCTTTTTTCAAGTTATCCTCTCCTTTAATTCATTTCATTAAATTCATACATAATGACACTTGATATAACTATGGGTGCTGTCTCTGTTCTTAAAATTCTTTTTCCTAAAGTAATAATTTCAACATTATCGCCTTTCAAATATTCTATTTCTTCTTGTTCTATCCCACCTTCAGGTCCAATAACTACTGCTATTCTTAAATTTTCTTTATTCACTTTTTGCAATATTTGTTTTATTCCATTATTTTCTTCATTTTCATAAGCTACTAATACTATATCATAATTCTTTATAAATTCATATACATTTTTTACAAAAATTGGTGAGTTAATTTTAGGTATTTTATCTCTTTTACTTTGTTTTGCTGCTACTTCAGCAATTTTTTGCCAACGTAATAACTTTTTAGCAGACGATTTATCATCTAGTTTTACTACACATCTTTTCATAATTACAGGAGTAATTTCGCTTACTCCGATTTCTGTTGTTTTTTGAATAATAGTTTCCATCTTTTCTTGTTTTGGTAACCCTTGAAATATATGTAAATATACCTTAGCTTCAGATTTACTTTCTAACTTATCTAAAATTTTAATGATTACATTTTGCTTATTAATTTGCATAATTTCACATAAGTAATTTATAGAACTATTTATATTACAAACTTCTATTTTTTCTCCTTTTTCAAGTCTTAGTACATTTTTTATATGATTTACATCATCATCTGTTATATTTATGATTTCATTTGATATTTGATTTTCTGTTACAAAAAATTTATACATAATTTGACCCCTTATTAAATTTTTCTTAATTATATCAAAAACACCTTAATTTGTCACTACTAACATATTTTATAAAAGCGAGCCTAAGATTTTCTATCAAATGCAAATTTTAAGAAAATCTTAGGCTCGCCATATTTCTAAAAAGTAAAATATTATCCAAATAAATTTAACATAACATCACTGTTGGATGTAATTTCGTCTGTAGATAACATCCTATTATAAATTCTGTATGTAAAACATGTTCCTTTAGTGTAACACCAATTTCCATTACCTCCCCATTGCATCCTCCCAATTTCGATAGTACGCCAATTTGATTGACTAGAAAAGAAGGCGTCATCCCAACATCCACGATCATACCACCCCTCTTTATCATAAATAGTACCGAGTAGCATCCTTTACTACAACATGTTGTTTACCGTCATGCTTACCGCTTTATTTCTCCAGGCTCAACGGATACACAAACATAGACTGTC
>CANQZT010000070.1 GCA_947628335.1 uncultured Clostridia bacterium
ATACCTATATCTTTTTTACAATATCTACATTTTCCACCTAAAAATATATAACTAAAAATTGGAACCAAATCTAATAAACCTAATTTGTGATTACAACTAGGACAATATGAATGTTTATATATTATATTTTCTCCTTTTGGAATTCGGTATGTTGCAAGTGTAAAAAAACTTCCAAAATAAATTCCAGTAATAAATATTATAATTAATAAAATAGTTTCTAACATTATTTCTCCTTTTTTTGCCATTAAACCAAATGGCATATACATTAAATTTGCATATGCCATTTAGTTATATGTTTCATTAGTCATTGTTTTCTGTTACATTTTTTACTATTTGCTCGGCTTCATCATCAAAATTATCTAATGCATGTAGTTCTTGGTTTGATGCATTAGTATAGTTTTTAGCAGCTTTTTGAGCTGTATTAAATATACCTCTATCTCCTAAAGTTAATGAAATTGTTACTCCTGCTAGAATTAATAAAACGATAATTGTAATTACTAATGCAACTAGCGTAATACCTTTTTGTTCTTTTAACATAAAAATTCCTCCTTAAAATATTTTTTGCTTGATATATCTATATAAAATAATAAATATAACCTAAATTACTTTGTTCCTGTGTGTGGTAAATAACTACCATCAGAATTCGAATTATTCGTATTGTTATCATTATTTGTGTCAACATTATTTGTATTATCATTTTGACTACTTGGACTTGTTGGATTTGTCTGTGAACTTGGTTCAGGATTCGTAGCTGTAGTTCCTCCACTTTGCTCTGATGTACCAGCACTTGCAAATGGATTAACTTTTCCCTTTTGATAATCTTTTGTTCTTTCATAATTATTTAAATCTGTTCCGTCAATTTCATACACGATTTGTGCTGTTCCGAGCATCTATATCATTAACACTTTCTTCTAGTTCATTTTTTATTGAACTTGGCACTTGGTATTGTTCAATTGTTGGTACAACTTTATTTGATGGTATATAATCATAAAGAAAAACTCCTAATACCAATAATATCGCTACAAGAAGAAGTAATAATATTATAAACTCTTTTATAATTGATTTCATTCCATACCTCCTTATAATAATTTTAACTACCCGAAGTAGTATTTGTTGTATCTGTATCTGTAGTATTGGTTGTATTTGTCGTATTTGTCGAACCAGATGAACTAGACGAACTTGATGAATCTGATGAACTTGTATATCTTCTTGTTCCATCAATTTTAACAACAATATCTCTTACAACAAACGTTGCTTGTAATTTTTCTGTGCTTGATTCTGTAGGTATCAATTTAAAACTTTCTATTTTAAAATTCAAAGAAGAATCATTTTCAATAGCCGAAACAAACTCTGAAATAGAAACATAGCTACCATTTAAAGTAAAATATATATCATATTGATCTGCTACTCCTGCTGTATTTTGTCTTAATTCATATCTTAAATTTATTCCCTTATCTTTAGCATGATTTCCTAATCTTGTCCATAAATACTCTGTTTCATATGGTCTTAATTGACTAGCTTCTAAAATATTTTCACTTGAACTATATAATATTTTATCGTTATATTCTTCTTTAGCTATTAATAATTGTTTTGCACTATCATTTAATCCTGAAATTGCTTTTGGTTGATCTATACTTGTTAATGAGCTTAATTGCTGTAATTCACCTTCTAATTTTGTATTTTTATCTTGTAGCTGTGCAAAAGATGCTACATTAATTCCTAAAACATTTAGTCCCCTAAAAGTTATTAAATAACCAACTACTAATAACAAAATAACTATTAAACTAATTAATATTTTTCTCATCTGTTATTTTCTCCTTTATTCAATTGGTAATGTACCCTCAATTACGGTTGTGATAGCTCCATCTTGAGTTTGTTTTACTCCACTGTCTGACACAACATTTGTCAATATTTCATAATTTTTTATACTTGCTTTTAAATATCCTAATTGATCATAAGTATTAGCTTGTGCATTAATAATAACTGTATTTCCACTTGTATTTTCAATAGAAGTAATTTGAACACCTTTTGGTACACTAAACATTATTTGGTTTAATAATGCTGGAATTGCATTTTTTCTCTTATTTCTTTGTTGTAGTTCTTCATCTAAGTTTGTTAATTTTTCTACCATAGATTTATATTTGCTTGTCTTTGTATTAATTGTAGATGTATCACTATTTATAAGTGCAATTTGAGATTTAACTTCACTAGTTGCTTGTAATATTTCTTGTTCTTTTTTATCTATTGAATTGCTTAAGTAAACAGAAACACTCGCATATGCTACAATCAAAAGTAGAAGTCCTCCACACAATCTTAAAAGATTTTTTTCTAATGCTGATAATTTTTCTCCAAAATCCATTTTTATGTTGATTTTTTTGTTGCTACTAACTTTTCCGCTTTTTCCTCCAACTTCCATTGTAAATATTTCTGGAATTTTATCTTTAAAAGTTTCCTTTTTAAAGTTTACACCTCTTAATCCTTCTCCTACGCCTTGTAAACCTAATGCAATCGCTGAGTTTACTTCAACATAATCTTTGATGTTAATTCTTGCTTGTACATTATTGATAAAATATGGTTTTAATATTTCACATTTTGTATCTTTTAAATATTCTTGAAAATAAATATCTATGTTATTGATAACTGATGCTGTTCCAGTAATATACACTTTGTCAATTCTATTTAAGCTATTGTTTACTATATCTCTAACATTTCCAACTATGTTATATAATGTAGGCATAATATCATCAAGATATGGATTTTCTTCATATTGTAAATCTCTTCCCTCTGATGTATAAATGGTTGAATTTTTGCAAATTTCATATGCTTTTAAATATGAATTTTCTTTTTCATTAATGCTATCTAGAATTTTCTCTGTTCCTTCATCAAGAACTTGTATATCTTCAATATTGCCATTTACAACTGTTGTGATTGTTGTTTTATTTTCTATATTTACAATAATCGAATTTTCTTTTTTATCCAAATCCAGCAAATTACCAATTGTCGTTCCCATAGGAGATGCTGATATAATTCTATAGCCTTCTAACATTTGTTCTTTCTTTGCTAAATCTGCCTTATTTACTGATACATGTATTGCTTTAACTTTTTCTTTATCTTCTACATCGCCAACTAATACATATCTTGTTTCAAATGCTTCTTTATTTATTCCTTTATCGTAACATATAGATTCAAATTCTGTATCTATAACACTTTGCATATCTTTCTTATTTAGTAAACTAAATAGTTGGAAATAGTTATATGTTTCATTAGATACATTTATACTAATTGGTATTTTATAGCTATATGTTTCTTTTATTACTTGTGAGATTGCCTCATCGATTCTGTCAAAAAATTTAATTCCAAAGGAGTCAACCTTTACAACGTCATTATCTTTTGAAACCTTCGCATATTTAATTAAATTATCTTCAATATATAAACCTAAACAAGTTGACATTTTTTTCTCCTTTGTTATTTTTTTCTTTCTTATGTTTTGTATTTTTTATATTTTAATACTTAAATTTTTATACAATATTGTCATATTTTTCATTTTATATTGATATTTTATTATTTTTTATTTAAAAGTCAATAGTTTTTACTCAATTGTCATTCAATTGTAATATTGCTGTAATACAAAATTTTATTTTACCCTTTTTATTTTGCATATGAAAAATCCATCATTACTGATATTTGGCAAAATTTTTAGTTTTTCTACTATCTCATATTTACAATTTTTTTTGCTTTCTACATTTGATATCCATTTCTTTATAATATCTTCATTTTCACATTTTAATATACTACATGTTGAATAAACTAATTCTCCCCCTACTTTTAAATATTGCGCACATGTATTTAAAATTTCAAATTGAATTTCTGGAATTTTTTCTAAATCTTCTTTTTTTCTTTGCCATTTTATATCTGGTTTTCTTTTAAGTACACCTAAGCCTAAACATGGAACATCGAGTAATACTTTATCAAATTTTTCTATATAATTTTCATTAATTTCTTGTGCATCCTGTATTTTTGTATCTATAATAGAAATTCCTAGTCTCTTTGCGTTTTCCTCTACTAACTTAATCCTATGTTCATAAACATCACATGCAATAATTTTACCTGTATTTTGCATAATTTCTGCTAGACCGAGTAGTTTTTCCTCCTGGTGCACTACACGCATCTAAAACATAATCATTTTTTTGTGGAGATAACATAACCGTTATTTTTCCTGCCCCTACATCTTGTATAGTACATAAACCCTCTTGAAATATATCTAACTCTCCTATATTTTTTACATTTTTTAAATGAAGAAAATTTGAAAACTCGGTTTCTTCATACTTTATATTTCTTTTATCTAATTCTTCTATAAAACTTTCTTTGTTTATTTTAAGATAATTGATTCTTATTGTAGTTTTGGGTCTTGTATTTAAGTATTTACAAATTTCTTCTGTTACTTCTTTAGAATACTCATTTAATAATTCTTCTACTATCCATAATGGCATTGAATATACTTTAGATATTCTTTCTTTATCATCACTAATTTTTTTTAATTCTTCATAGTCATTTTTTTGTACCTTCCTTAATATTGCATTGATAAAACTTGAAGATTTGTATGCATATTTTTTAGCTATATTAACACTTTCATTAACAGCTGCACTTTGAGGAATTTTATCCAAAAATACAATTTGATATACTCCAATTCTTAATATATTTAACACCCAATTAGACAATTTTTTTAATTTTATTTTTGAATATTTTTGAATAATTGTATCAATTGTTAGTTTATAACTAACTGTACCATAAACAATTTCAGATATTAAACTTATATCTTTATTTTTTAGTTTTGATCTATATTTATTTAAATATTCATCTAGCACAAGATTTGAATATCCATTTTCTGTATCAATCTTATATAAACTTTTTAAGGCAATTTCTCTTGCAAAATCAATCATTTTCTTCTCTCTCTTTCTTTTTGCATTATATCATATTTTTATATAATATAAATATTTTTTTTACATTTTTGCATAATACTTTATTTTTTGGAAAATATAACTTTAACAAAATTTAACACGGAGGTTGATTTATAAATGGCTGTTGAAAAACATTTAAAAGTAACTGGAACATCAGAAATTTCTTGGAAAGACGCAATTGTTCAAACAGTTAATGAAGCTGCAAAAACAATTGATTATTTAACTGGTGTTACTATTTTAGAACAAAGAGCAAAAATTAATGGTAAAAGAATATCAGAATATTACGTTGATTTGGACATATCTTTCACCATAGATAGAGATAGAGATTAAGGAGGTGATTTTTTTGGAACCAATTGAAACTAAAAAAGAATATCAAGAATATGTTGATCAAAAATCACCTAATTCTCCAATTATAAAAAATTGCTTTAATGCTTTTTGGGTAGGTGGTCTTATTTGCTCTATAGGTCAAATTATATTTGATTATTGCAAATTTAGAGGTATGGATATTCAAATGTCAAATACCATTGTATCGATTATATTAATTGGTATTAGTGCTTTCTTAACAGGATTGAATTTGTTTAATCGAATTGGAAAATTTGCTGGAGCAGGTTCCTTAGTTCCTATTACAGGATTTGCAAATTCAATAGTATCTCCAGCAATGGAATATAAATCTGAAGGATATGTTATGGGTGTTGGTGGAAAAATGTTTACTGTTGCAGGTCCAGTCCTTGTATTTGGAATATCAGCATCTATAGTTGTGGGTATTATTTATTTAATTTTTAATACTCAATCTATTACTCTTGTATAAGTGTAATTCGAATATTATAAAGGAAAGGTGATAATATGCAAAAAATAGGAAAACAAACAGTTAAATTTGATACTCCTCCTACAATTTCACAAACTGCTTCTATAGTTGGTCCAAAAGAAGCTGACGGACCTCTTGCCAGTTATTTCGATAATTGTCTAGAGGATGAATTTTGGGGTGAAAGTAGCTGGGAAAAAGCAGAAAGCAAAATTATTAAGGAAACTGTAAATATGGTAATTGCAAAATCTGGTCTTGCAAATGAAGAAATAGACTACTGTTTTGCTGGAGATTTATTAAATCAATGTATTTCTTCAAGTTTTGGTTTACGAGAAATAAATATTCCTTTTATTGGAATCTTCGGAGCATGTTCTACTTTTGTAGAAGCATTAATGCTTGCATCTATTTTCTTAGAAGGTGGCGCTGGAAAAAATGCAATATGTGCAGCATCAAGTCACTTTTGCAGTGCTGAAAAGCAATTTAGATTTCCACTAGAACTTGGAAACCAAAGACCTCAATCTTCCCAATGGACAGTTACAGGTTCAGGTGCTGCAATTGTTTCTAAAGATGGTAACGGGCCATTTATTACTTGCATAACTCCTGGAAAAATTGTTGACATGGGAATAAAGGATGCAAATAATATGGGCGCTGCAATGGCTCCTGCAGCTCTTGATACTTTACTTACACACTTTAAAGATACCGGTCGTGCACCAAGTTATTATGATGCTATTTTTACTGGTGATTTAGGTTATATTGGTAAAGAAATATTAATCGAACTTGCTCAAACAAAAGGATACAATATAAAATCTAATTATAATGACTGTGGAGTATTAATTTTTGACAAAGATAAACAAGATACACATTCTGGTGGTAGTGGCTGTGCTTGTTGCGGTACAGTTTTTTCTGGATATATTTATAAAATGCTTCATCAAAAAAAATATAAAAAAATATTACTTATTGCAACTGGTGCATTAACTAATGCTACTACTTCTCAACAAGGTGAATCTATTCCAGGAATTGCTCATGCAGTAGCAATTGAATTATAAAGATTTTAATCTTGTTATATATAAAAATAGAAAGGAAATATTAATTAATATGGATTTTTTTCAAAGTATTGATTGGATGCAATTATTAAGATGTTTTGTTGTGGGAGGTTTAATTTGTATTATTGGTCAAATCTTAATTGATAAAACAAAACTTACCCCTGCAAGAATATTAGTTATATTTGTTACAACTGGTGCAGTCCTTGGTGGTCTTGGAATCTACCAATACCTTATAGACTTTGCTGGATGTGGAGCAACAGTTCCTCTTACTGGATTTGGTAACGCCCTTGCAAAAGGTGCTATTGAGGAAGTTTCTAAGTCTGGCTTTATCGGTGCATTTATCGGTGGTACTAAAGCTGCTGCTGGAGGAATATCTGCTGCCATATTCTTTGGATATATCGCATCACTTATAGCAAAACCTAAAATGAAAAAACAATAATTGTAAAAAAACAAAGATTACTAAAAGCGTAATCTTTGTTTTTTATTTTAATTTGAATTATTCAATGATATCTGCAACGATTCCTGAACCTACTGTACGTCCACCTTCACGAATAGCGAATCTTAATCCTTTTTCAATAGCTATTGGAGTAATAAGTTCAATTGTCATTGAAACGTTATCTCCTGGCATAACCATTTCTGTTCCTGCAGGTAATTCGATAACTCCTGTAACGTCTGTTGTTCTGAAGTAGAATTGTGGTCTATATCCATTGAAGAATGGTGTATGACGTCCACCTTCTTCTTTTGTTAATACATATACTTCAGATGTGAATTTTGTATGTGGGTGAATTGTTCCTGGTTTTGCTAGTACTTGACCTCTTTCGATGTCTTTTCTATCTATACCTCTTAAAAGAACACCAATGTTATCTCCTGCTTCTGCTTGGTCTAGTAATTTTCTAAACATTTCTA
>CANQZT010000071.1 GCA_947628335.1 uncultured Clostridia bacterium
AGCAAATACAAAAACTAACGAAATGTACAAATATTTATCAGACATCGAATATAATGAAAAATCAACAGTAGGTTGGGGAAGTATTACATTAGATAGTAATTTAGAAACGCAATATAACAACGGTCTAATTACATTAATTGTAAATGGAAATAAGAAACAATTTTTAAAAGGTGTATCAGCACATGCTAACTCAACTTTAATTTATAACATTAGTGAGTATAGCTTTGATAAATTTACTTCATGGATAGGAGTTGATCAAAGCCGTGAAGCTAATGGAAATGGTGTTAAATTTCAAATATATACATCAAATGATGAAACACTAAATGATGAAACAAAATGGAATTTAAAACAATCATCTAGTAAAGCTTTAAAAGGAACAGATAATGCAGAATTTGTATCCGTAGATCTTGATGGTGCAAAATTTTTAAAATTAGTATGTGACCAAAATGGAAATAACGCATCAGATCATTCTGTATGGGCAGGTGCAAAATTAATAAAAGATGGTTACGAAGAGCCAGAAGATAAAAAAGTAGAATTTATAAAAACAGTAGAAGAATATGATGCAATTTTAAAAGATTTATCTACAGAGCAACAAATAGGTGAAAAAGAATTAACATTATTACAAAGAGAGTTTGTAAAAAATGTTGGATATGATTTATTACAATCTATTGTAAATCTAGATGAAGGATATAAATATGCTGTAGAATGGTTAATGACAGATAAAGAAAATCTTGAATTATATATTTTAGGTGGAGCTCCAGATGGAGGAAGTTACTATAATTCAATAAAAGAACTTTCTAAATTATTAGCCAAATATGAAGGAGATTTTGATAATGCAGAAGTAACAAATAACAAATGGGATCCAGATTTAACAAAAGGTGAAGTATATAAGAAAATGGTAATCAGTTTATCATTAACTCACGCAACGAAAGTTGGATACTGGGCACAAATTGATGACCCATGTAATAGATCTGATTCGGTAGAACGTTATAAAATATACAAAACATTATATGATGGAAATAAATTTAAAGTATCTGAAAATCAAGATCAAACAGATTGGTATGAGGCATTAACAGTAGAAGAAATGCGTTATGTAATGAATAATATTACAGACGATGAGGAACTTATTTGGCTTAATGCATATACCCAAAAAAGAATTGATGATGCTCTTGCGGCAAATCCAAAGGCTAACCCAGAGACATATTTGCAACCACATACTTATATAGCATATGTATGGCCAAATTTTGAAAATGAAATTTTCCATGATCCAGATAAAAAGGACGAATGGGATGAACTTTTTGGTGGAATCTTCACTGAATATGGGGTAACTTATAGTAGTGATGTTGGTCGTCATGTATATAAAGCGTGGATGAGTATGAGAAATGACTATGGAACAGGAGCAGTTTGTGGTGGTATTTCAAAATTAGGATGCCATATTCGTGCAGCTCATGGTACTCCAGCATCAGTTATATGCCAACCAGGTCATGCAGCAATAGCTTATTATAGAAAAAATAATGATGGTAAAGGATATTGGACAATGGATAACGGCATCAACGGTTGGGGACTATCAGGAGCATCTGAAAAAATGCAAGTAAGAATGCCTTTAGGCTGGGGAAATGAAAAGTTTGTTTCAAATTGGCAAGCATCATACATACATTTATCACAAACAGCTATTAATGATGAGGCAAATCGTGTTGAAGCTACAAAAATTAATATGACAGCAGATTTATATAAAGATGATACGAATAAACAAGAAGAAACATATAGAAAAGCATTAAAGAAACAAAACTTTAACTTAGATTCATGGTGGGGATTAATTCAAGCATATAAAGCTGATGATACAAAGAAAGAAGAGGACTTCTATAACTTAGCAGTTGAAGTTGGAGAAGCACTAAAACCATTCCCATTACCAATGAAAGATTTATTAACTCAAATTAAAGATGAATTTACTAGTGTAGATTATAAATTTAGATATGGACTATTAGAAGCAAAACTATTAAATGAAGGAAAGGTTTATACATCAACAGATGTAGTTTTACAACCAAGTTATACAAATGATGTTGCTACATATTTACTTGGTCAAATGGATACATCACTTGCAACTTTCTCATTTGACGGAGAAGATGCAGGAAAAATAGTATTATCAAGTCGTTTTGATGGCAGTGGTATTCGTTGGGAATATAGCTTAGATGGAAAGAAAACATGGAAAGAAAAATCATTTAATGCTGAAGAACCTCACAAATTGACTTTATCAGCAGAAGAAATAAAATCAATAACAGCTGAAAATGATATTTGCGTTCACGTAGTAGGAACAGACAGAGACAATGATGACAATATATATAAAATAGATATTCTAGAAGGAACACCTTTAAAAGATTTATACGCAAATGATTTAGAAAATAGAGTTGTTGGTATAAATATGGAAACATCAGAATGGAGATATAAAGAAACAGATTCTTGGACACCATACAGTGAAGTTACACCTGATTTAACAGGAAACAAAAAAATACAAGTAAGAGAAATGCCAGTTGGAACAAAACTTGCAGGACCTGCTTCAGAAATGTTTGAATTTACAGAAGACAATCAACCAGAAGATAGAAAATATGTAATGGTATCAGAATTATCTATTAAAGATTATTCTAGCCAATCTAAAGATGGAGCAAGACCTTTCTATGCACCTTGTGCAATAGATGGAAATATAAATACATTATGGCATACAGATTTTGCAGTAGATGTAAGAACATTAGATAAAAATCCATATATAATTATAGAACTAGACGAACCAAAATATATATCTGCTTTAGAATTTATACAAACAAAATATAAATTAAAAGATGGTACAATTAGAACAATCGACCCAGACGATATAAAAAATATAACTGTATATGTTGCAGATGAAGATGTTGAAAATGTTGAAGGTGAAGAAGGCGAAAACAAGTGGAATGCAGATGAAAAAGAATGGGTAGAAGCAGGAAAATTAGAAAATTGTGGAGAACCATATGGTCAATTAAAAAATATTGAATTTAATGAAAGTATGAAATGTAAATATATAAAAATAGAAGTTAAAAATGATATGATGTTTACATCAATAGCAATGATAAACTTATTTGAAGATACAACAAAAATTGACAAAACAAAACCAACTGCAGGAATATATTATAGTACAACAGAGCCAACAAGCGAATATGTAATTGCAAAACTTGTTAACCCAAGCACAGAAATTGAAATTACAAATAATGGTGGAAGCGATACATATATGTTCAAAAAGAATGGTGAATTTTCATTCGAATTTAAAGATAAAAATGGAAATGTCGGAAGTGCGCTTGCAAAAGTTACTTGGATAGATGAAGATGGACCAGAAGCAAATGTGGATTATGAATATAACGGTGACAGATTAAGAATACTTTTAGATAGCATTAGTGAAGATGTCTATATATTAGATGAAGAAGACAGAAAGGTAAATTACATAGAAGTAGAAGACGATAAAATAAAAGCAATCCAATTCTTAGATGAAGAAGGTAATGTATATAAAACAGCAGAAGTAGATGAAACAGAAAAAGATGAAGAAAATAAAACATACATGGAAATGAACTATAAAAAGATTACATATAAAAATACAACTGGAACAGCACCTGAAGTTGATACATATGTAACAACATTAAAAGATGGAGCAGTTGAAAGTGAAGATTTCTTAAATGAAAATGGTGAAAGTGTAAAAGGGTCATTATCAGAACAAGATAAAGAAGCCTTTAGAAGACTACAACTGATAAAAACAAATCCATTAGAATATACATTTGAAGACAGCGGAGATTATCAATTTAAATTCCTAGATAAAGCAAGTAACATAGCATATAAGAGCATAAAAGTAGATTATTTAGAGAATGGTAATGTAATGGCAAGTGATATTTCTTACGATATTACAAATACAACAAATAAAAATGTTGTAGCAACTATCAATCCATATATACTTAATGGAAAAAATGAAAAATTAAATGTAAAGGTAGTAAACAAAGATTCAAATTCACATACATTTGAAGATAATGAAACATTTACATTTAAATATAAAGACGAAAAAGATGACGAGGGAGTAGAAGTTAAAGAACACGAAGCAAAAGTTACATGGATAGATAAAGTATCTCCAACAGCGCAAATTGAATATAGTACAGAAGAAGGTACTGACGGACCTGTTACAGCAACTTTAGTTGATGAGAGTGAAAAAATCATAGTTACAAACAATAGTACAAATAGACATTATACATTTGATAAAAATGGTACATTCACTTTTGAATTTGAAGATACTGCTGGAAATAAAGGAACAGCTGTAGCAAAAGTAAATTGGATAAAAGAAAATTCAAATCAACCAAGCAATCCAGATAATCCAGATGATGATGATTATATAATAGGAGATGCAAACAATGATGGAAAAATAACAGGAACTGATATTTTATATTTAAAAAGACATTTAATAGCTGGAGATAAAAAAGAATGGATATTGTCACAAGATAGATTAAGCGCAGTTGATATTAATAAAGATGATAAAATTACTGGAACAGATTTAATACTAATGAAGAGATTGGTATTAAAGTCAGCAAGTGAAGAGTAATATTTAAATAATGTAAATTAAGGAGAAAGGATATGAAAAAAAGTATAAAATTTTTTAGTATAGTGTCTATAATTCTAATTGCAATTGTTTTATTTACTAGCGAAGTTTATGCAGCAAATGATAGTTTTAAAACAACTTTAAATGTAAACAGCTCTTCAGTAAAAAGAGGAGATAGTATTATAGTTACTATAGGTTTAAGTGATATTGCCATCGAAAGTGGTGAAAAAGGAATTGGTGCGTATACAGCAAAGATTGATTATGATACTTCTGTTTTAGAATTACAAAGTGAAACAACAAGTGGTACAAATAATTGGGAAGCACCAGTTTGCGAAGGAAAATTAATTGTAGGAAATACAAAAAAAGGTGATGTTGTAAACACAAAACAAAGTATTGGAACAATTACTTTTAAAGTAAAGGAAAATGCAAGTCTTGGAGACACAGTAATAAAATTAACTAATTTCTATGGTTCTAATGCAGTTAATGATATATTAGGAGAAAGTAGTTCTATTAAGGTTACTATACTAGATGAAAATGGAAATGCAGATGATGGAACAGGAAGTGGAAATGGATCTGGAAACACAGGTGATAATGGAACAGGAAGTGGAAACGGATCTGGAAATACAGGTGATAATGGAACAGGAAGTGAAAACGGATCTGGAAATGTAGATGATGATGGAACAGGGCTTGGAAACGGAAATGTAAATTTAAGTGATGGTGGAAATGATAGTAAAACATCAAATAGTTCAAAATCATCTAGCAATGTAGAAGATTTAAATGCAAATCGCCCAACAATGCTTCCACAAACAGGACTTTCTTATACAGTATTATTTGTTCTAATTGGTCTAGTTTTATTAATAGCAATTCGTTTATTAATTAAAATAAGAGTAATTAACAAAAAAATAGGAAGACATGAATAATAGATAGTAAAAGTTATTAACACGAGTAAATAAAATATTTTTAAAATAAATAGGTGAAAAAATTTTTTCACTTATTTATTTTTTTTAGAAACCGTAAATATATTTTATTGAGGTGATAATTTTGGAAATAAATATTAAAGAAAATTATTCAAAAGATGGAAAAGATATATTGCAACTGGTTCAAGAATGGATAAATGAAAATATGTTATTGTTAAATGAAATGTCTAATTTAGAAAGTTCAAAGGAATAGGTGAGATGATGAATGATTTATATAATAGCTATTTTAAAGAAATTAAGGATATGGTCTGGAATGTTGGAATATATGTAAGGTTATCAAGAGAAGATGAAAAAGATGCAAATTATAGAGGAGAATCTGAAAGTATAGAAAATCAAATTAAATTTTTAAAACAAGTTGTAAAAACTAATAATTGGAATTTAGTAAATGTATATAAAGATGATGGATATACAGGAACAAACTTTAAAAGACCAGGTTTTATGAAAATGCTAAATGATATAGAAAAAGGTTTAATAAATTTAGTGATTACAAAAGATTTATCAAGACTTGGTAGAGATTACATTGAAACTGGAGAGTATGTAGAAAAAATTTTTCCTCAAAAATGTATTAGATATATAGCAGTAAATGACAATGTTGATACTTTTGATGCAAGAAATGCAAATAATGATATTACACCTTTTAAATCGGTTATGAATGATATGTATACAAAAGATATTTCTAATAAAGTTAGAACAGCATTACAAACAAAAGCATTTCAAGGAGAATGTATTAAAGCATTTTTACCATATGGATATACAAAGGATATTAACAATAAGAATAAAATAATTATAGATGAAAATGTTTCAGATAATGTAAGGCTAATTTTTAATTTATACATATCAGGAAAAAGTAAATCTCAAATTGCAAAAATTTTAAACGACAAAAAAATAATAACACCTTTAAAATATAAAAAAGAAAATACAAATTATGCAAATCCAAATTCTAATGCTACTTATACTTGGAATGCAACAGTAATAAACAAGATATTAAGAGATAGAATTTATATAGGAGATTTAGTACAATTAAAATACACAAAAGTAAATTATAAAATACAAAAGGTGATAAAAAGACCAGAAGACCAAAATGTAATAATTTCAAATAATCATCAAGCAATTATAGATAAACAGAGTTTTGACACTGTTCAGGAAATGCTCGATAAAAAAGCTAATGAGTTTAATTATTGTAACAGAAAAAGACATTTATTGAGTGGTTTGGTTTTTTGCAAATGTGGAAGCAGAATTTCATACAATTTAAATCATGGAAAAGTTTTTCGATGTATTTGTTCTAGTTATAAAAAATATGGAAATAAGTTTTGCCATAATATACATTTAAAAGAAAGTGAACTTATAGAAAATGTGAATAAATCATTAAGAACAAATATTGAAACATATTTAAATATGGGTAAATTAGATTATGTATCTATTTTAAATTTAGATAGGAATATTAATGAAAATGAGCAAAACATGATAAAGCAAAGAATTGATAGATTGTATAAGCTAATTAACAAGTTATATGAGGATAAGATATCTGGTATTATTTCTGAGGATACATTTGCAGTATTAATAAAAAATTATGAAAATGAAAAGTTGCGATATGAGGAAAAAATAAAACAATTCAATAAAGAAAAATATAATGTAACACAAGAAGCATTAGAGGAAAAAATAAAAGCAGAAAATTATATGAAAGAGCTAATAAAATTTGATAATATAAATTATGATAATAGAAGTTTAGTATTTAAATTGATAGATAAAATAATAATTGATGATAGAACAATAACTATCAATTATAAGTTTAAACTACAATAAAATTAACTTATAATTTCCCCAACATGAACTAAGGGTGGCCATGGGAAAGGGGGAATTATTAATGTGGACTTATAATAAAGTATTAGAATATCCAATTAAAATCAAACAGTCAAATCCAAGACTTGCTAAATTTATTATTTCGCAATATGGTGGCCCAGATGGAGAACTTGCAGCTTCATTAAGATATTTATCTCAAAGATTTGGAATGCCAGATGAAAAAGCAAAAGCAATATTAAATGATATAGGTACAGAAGAATTAGCACATTTAGAAATGGTAGGAACTATAGTGCATCAACTAACACAAGGAGTATCGCCAGAGGA
>CANQZT010000072.1 GCA_947628335.1 uncultured Clostridia bacterium
AAAAATGAATTTTTTGAATTATGGATAAAGTTATTTAAAAAATATCCATCTGATTATGTAACAGCATTTTTAACATTGAATCTTCCTTATTGGTATATAAATGCTAACTCAGTAGATGCCTATTCTAAAAGAAAGTATATAGAAGATTATATGATAAGAACGGATTATTATACGAAAGAAAGAGAAAGTAAACTACCTAAGTTATATGAGTTTTATGGTAAAGTAACGAGCTTTGAACTTTTTGAAAAAAAACCACTAATATCTAACATATTTTCTTTATCGACACCAATTTGGTTACTATTATTTACAATGTTTACTTTAATATATAAAAAGCAAATAAAAGTAATAAATGTGATATTACCTATAATATTTTTGTGGTTAACATATATTGCTGGTCCAGTTAGTAATTTTAGATATATATTTCCAATAGTTTGTTTATATCCATTATTAATTGCACTAATAATTAATAGTAGTAAGTTTAATCAATAAATGTAAATATCATAGCATAATAGGAAGGTATTTCTTTTCTATTATGCTATAATATGGATACATAAATTGATACAAAAACATTTGTTATAATTTAACAATGTTTTTTTTTAAAATCATTGAAAAAAATACTATAATATTATAAAATAATACATGAAATAAAATCACCTACAAAGGAAAAAGTCATATAAAAATAAAAACTGTCAAAAAAGGAAAAAAACTTTTTTAAATAAAGTACCAAATATTGACAAACAATTTAAATGATTAAGATTAAAATAATACCTATATTTAAAAAAGTAGAGGTGGTAATTATGTTTCAAAACATATCTGGACAAGTAGAAGAACAAAATGAATATGAAGAAAAAACGAACAAAAATAAAGTAAAACATTTTTTAAAAAATGCATTTTCTATACAAAATATAATAATATACATACTTAGTTTTATGCTTTCAACTATAAAAAGTGTTGATGGAATAACTCCATTTGCAATATCTATATTTTCAGCAGTCTTAAGTAATAAAATACCAGCACTTATTGTATATATACTAACATTATTAGGAACACTTATAGGTTTAGGTCCATCACAAACTCTAAGTTACTTGTTAACTTCCTTAATATTTGTAGTGATGATGTTAATAATAAAACCAAAAGAAAATATAGAATATGAAAACGAAAAAATAAAATTAGGTGTATATGTTTTTTTATCAACATTTCTAGTACAAGTGTCACACATAATATTTGGAAACTTTATGGTATATGATTTACTTGTAAGTATAGTAACAGCATTGTCAGCATACATTTTCTACAAAATATTTGCAAACTCATTAATAGTAATGAGAGAATTTAGAATAAAAAAAGCATTTTCAATTGAAGAAGTAATAGGAGCAAGTATAATTATTGCAATAGCAGCATCAAGTTTTAGAGAACTTTCAATATTTGGATTTGAAATAAGAACAATATTAAGTATTTTAGTTGTATTAGTACTTGGATGGAAAAACGGTGTACTTGTAGGGGCAACTACAGGTGTTACAATTGGTACAATTTTGGGATTAATTAATCAAACAGAACCAATAATAATTGCATCATATGCTGTATCTGGAATGTTATCAGGAATTTTTTCAAGATTTGGAAAAGTAGGAGTTATAGTAGGCTTTATATTAGGAAATGCAATAATTTCACAAATAGCGACAGGAAGTACTATAGGTATAATATATTTTAAAGAAATACTAATTGCATCACTAGGATTATTATTAGTACCAGAAAGTATGCACATTGATGTTGAAGAACTTTTTGGAAAGACTAGAATGTTGCAATCAGGTCCAGCAAGTAGAATAGAAGAAAATAAAGAAACTGTATACAGACTAAATAATGTTTCCGAAACAATTGCAGAAATTGCAGATACATATAAAGAAGTTGCAGCAACAATTGTAGAGGAAGAAGATATTGAACAAGAAAAAAATATGAATCTATTTGTTGATGAGTTATGTAATAACTTAGATGGGCTAGAAGAAAATATATTATATGATGACTTGCAAAATGGAGCAAATCAAGAACTAATAAAAGATATATTTTTGGTTTTAATAAAAAATCAAAAAATAACAAGGAAAGAATTGCTTGATATTCTTGCAGATCATAATAATTATATAGTAGGTTTTGACAATGTACAAATAAGTATGCAAATCGAAAAAGATATAGATGAAATAATACAAACAATAAACGAATCATATAAAAGAAGTAAAATTAATTTTATTTGGAAACAAAAAATAGATGAAAGCAAAAGGAATATGGGAGCGCAATTAGATGGTGTATCTAAGGTAATATCATCACTTGCAAATAATTTAGAGGAGAAAATAGAAGACGACAAATCAAAATTTATAATTGAAAAAGAAGAAATTATTACACTTGCAAAAGAAAAAAATATAGATATACAAGATGTTACTATTCAAAAAGAGAAAACAGGGCGATATATTGTTAAAGTATATACAAACTCATGCGTAGATAGAAATGAAAAAAAAGGTTGCATAATAGAACAAATGCAAAGAATTCTTACAAAAGTATTAGGAGAAAAAATAGTAATTCAAAAAAGCGATTGTGGGTTTAAAGAAAAAACAAATTTATGTGTTAATACATATGCATCGCAAGATAAATACTTAGTTCAAATAGGAATTTCAAAAAAGACAAAAGATAATTCACCAGTTTCAGGAGATTCATCTTTAAGTATAAAATTAGACGATGGAAAATATTTGCTTGCAATAAGTGACGGAATGGGGACAGGTCCAAAAGCAAGACAAGCAAGTCAAATTGCAATAAAAATGTTAAATAGATTACTTTCAAGTGGATTTGATAAAGATACATCAATAGAACTTATAAATTCAACTTTATCTTTAAACACAGAGGAAGACACATTTGCAACTCTAGATATTGCAATATTGGATCTTTATGCTGGAAATATGGAATTTATAAAAAATGGAGCATGTCCAACATATATAAAGGAAAAGAAGGAAGTACAAATAGTAAAAGCATTGTCACTTCCAGCAGGAATAATGGAAAATATTAGTCTAGTTGTATATGACAAAGATATAGAAGATAATGATATTCTAGTGATGTGTTCAGATGGAATTATGGAATCAAATGAAGAATATCAAAATAAAGAATTATGGGTAAGAGATATATTAACAAACTTACAAACTCAAAATGTTCAAAAAATTGCTGATATTATAACAAAAGAAGCAGTTGATAATGGGTATGGCTCAGTAAAAGATGATATGACAATTATAGTAGCAAAGTTTATAAAAAAAATATAGTAATGAAAAAACTGGAGGTATGTTGCATATGAGTAGAAGAGGAAGAAGATATGATGATGAACCAAAATTAAATTTGAAAAAAGTATTTGCAGTTATTGTAGCGATTGCAGTTGTTATTATGTTTATGGTTGGAATAAAAACATTACTTACACAAACAGAGGAAATTGAGGAAAAAGTAACAACTATAACAACATATTATCCAGTATATACAAATGAAAAATGGGGAGTAATAGATGGAAATGGCAAAATTATAATAGAACCAACTTATACAGAAATGATTACTATACCAGATTCGAAAGTTGATTTATTTATTACGATGTCTAATGTAGATTATGAAAATAATACTTATAAAACGACAGTAATAAATTCTAAAAATGAAACAAAATTTACTCAATATGATTTAGTAGAAGCAATTGAAAATATAGATGATTCTAATACATTGTGGTATGAGCAAGGTGTACTTAAAGTAAAAAAAGATGGAAAATATGGTCTTATAGATTATACAGGTAAAATCATTTTATCAGTAGAATATGATAAAATAGAAGCATTAAAAGGGATAAAAAATAGCTTTATTATTCAAAAAGATGAGCAAACAGGATTGTGTGATAACAAAGGAAATGTAATAATTTCTCCAGAATATGATGGAGTTTATGAAATAGGTAAAGAATACCAAAATGGATATATTGTAAAAAAAGACGATAAATATGGAGTAATAGATTTTACAGGAAATAGTGTTTTAGATGTAAAATATGAAGAAATAAAACCAATTACATCGAGTGGCAATTTTGTTGTAAAAATAAATGGAAAATTAAATGTAGTTAATAATAAAAAAGAAGAAACTGTTTTAAACAATATTTCTGATGTAAAACAAATTAATGGAGAAAACCTTGTATTTATAAATAATAGTAAATGTGGAGTAATGAGTATATCAGGTGATACAAAAATAAATGCTGAATATCAAGATTTAGAGTATGCATTTAATGAGTATTATATTGCAAAAAAAGATGGAAAATTTGGAGTTATAAATATTTCAAATGATATAATATTACCATTTGAATATAGTAATATATCATATAGAAAAGAGGCTAATTTTATAGAAGCAATAAAAGATGAGAAAGCTAATTCTGATATTTATAACGATCAATTCGAAAAGAAATTAGAAGGGATAATTTCACAAGTAAATACAGACAAATCTTATATAAAAATGAGAATAGGTGAAGAGTATAAATATTATAATTTTAAATTAGAAGAAATAGATATAACTAAAATATTGACACAAAATACATTATTTTTAAGTAAACAAAATGGAAAGTATGGTTTTAAAGACAAAGATGGAAATATTGTTGTAGACTATATTTACGATGATGCAACAGAGCAAAATAACTATGGATATGCTGGAGTAAAAAAAGATGGAAAATGGGGGGCTGTAGGAAGTTCAGGCACAGTAGTTATAGAGCCAAGCTATACTTTAGAAAATAATATATTAATAGATTTCATAGATAAGTGGCATATATCACAAGATATAAATTCATATTACTATACAGATAAATAGAAAACTAAAAGGAGAAATATTATGGAACTAAAGACAAAGTATCAATATACTTATTTTATATACCCATACATAATTTGTGATAATAAATATGATAAATATATTTTAAAGTTATTAAATAATAAAAACATGAGGGTAAAATTTTTTGAAAAAGAAAGAGATTTTGATATATATACCTATTTTTTGCCAACAATTAGAAAATTTCTTTTTCAAGATTTTGAATTTAATCAAGAAAAAATAAATAGCTATAAAGAATTTCCAAAAGAAATGCAAGCAATAATATTATCAAAATATCCATGCACAATGTTTGAATATGATTTATCTCAAGATATTCAAGGAAAAGCAGGAGAAGAAGATGGAATTTTCTTTAAAATTCAGAAAATGCAAGTAATATGTTTTAACACAGGTATATGTTTTCTACTTATAAAAACCAACATAGAAAATAGCAATCTATTTTCAGATGTACTAAATTTCAACTATAAATTTAGAGATATTTATTCAGAACTAAAAGAGTTAAAACAATATGAGAACATACGCCTTCAGACAACGACATTTGATGATGCGACAAAATTAAATGATTTAATTAAAGATATAACTGGAAATGCAGATGATACTAAAAAAATTGATGTGGATACAAATAGATTTATTACATACGCATATACATGTATAGATCAAATAGATTGGAATGAAACAAATCAATTCAAAAATATAGAATTTGAATTTTTTAAGTATGCGAATATATTTCCAAGCTCATATAAATCTAATTTTGATAAAAGACATATGCAAATTTTATCAAAGTGGAAGTTTATTCAAACAGGTTTTACAAAAGAAGGAATGGCATTACTTACTTCAAGTATAGACATTCATAATTATACAAAGTTACCACATATATATGAAAATCAGCATTTATATACATATATACTTGTGCAATATCAGAAAATATATCTGAAGAAAATTGAAACAGAGTACAAACAAAAAAACATGGCAAATATAGCAAGGGAAAAATTTATAGAATTTACTAAAGATTTATGGATACAAGAGATAACTCAAGATGATGTAGGAACTAATATATATAAAAAAGCAAGACAAGTATCTGAAGTGGAAAAGTTATATGATAATATAAAAAACAAATATGATATAGCATATAAGGAGTTAAATATCGAAAAAGAAAGTAGAGTAAATAAATTTATATTGGTAGCATTAGGCGTTTCACTATTATTAAATGTTATAAATTTTATTTCATTACTAAGTTTAATGTAAGGGGATTGGATACGTGTTTATAAATTAAATGTATAAATGGTGATTAGTAATGATAGGGGGAAAAAGTGATTAAAGATGAAAATAACTTGTGGAACAGATATAATAGAAATAGAACGAATTAAAGAAAGCATAGAAAATCTTGGAGACAAGTTTTTACGGAAGAATTTATACAAAAAAAGAAATTTCCTATTGCGAAAGCAAAAATAATGTAAAATATCAACATTATGCTGCAAGGTTTGCTGCAAAAGAAGCAATTTTTAAGGCAATATCGAAAGCTTTAAAAAATAAGTATGAAATAAGTTGGCAAAATATTGAGATTATAAATGATGAACAAGGAAAACCAAATGTAAATTTTAATGAAATTACAATAGGTGGATTAATAGGATGTGATGTTAGTATATCACACTGTAAAGAATATGCAACAGCAACGGCAATAGCGATGTATATGGAGGAAAAATAAAATGGAATTATTTGATTCACATTGCCATTTAGATGATGATAAATTTGATGAAGATAGAGAGGAAATAATACAAAGTATATTTTCGTGTGGGGTGACAAAATTAATAAGTGCAGGATATAGTGTCGAGAGTTCTAAAAGGGCATTAGAGCTCTCGACAAGCTATCCACAAATATATACAACAAGTGGAATATCACCAAACGATATTGCAAACAATGTGGAAAACATAGATAAAGAATTAATAGAAATAAAAGAAATTGCACAATTTAAAAAGGTAGTTGCAATTGGAGAAATTGGTTTAGATTATCATTGGAATGAGGAAAATAAGGAATTGCAAAAATATGCATTTAAAAATCAAATAAAAATAGCAAATGAATTACAATTGCCAATAGTAATTCATACAAGAGAAGCAGTAATGGATACTTTAGAAATTTTGAAAGAAAATGATGTAATAAAGAAGGGAGTATTTCACTGTTGTCCATTAAACAGAGAACTTGTAAAAGAGGCATTAAAATTAGGATTTTACATATCGTTTGCAGGGCCAATTACATTCAAAAATTCGAAGAATGCAGATGAAATTATAAATATGGTACCACAAGATAGAATATTAATAGAAACAGATAGTCCATATTTATCACCAGAACCATTAAGGGGAAAAAGAAATAATCCAAAAAATGTACAATATGTAGCCTATAAAATTGCTGAGTCAAAACAAATTTCAATAGAAGAAGTTGCAAGTATTACATATGAAAATACTATTAGATTATTTGATATTTCTTAAGTATAATATAGAAGAGTAGGATTTCCTACTCTTTTATATTTCTTCTGCTTTTTATTATATATATTAAGTACGCAAATATTGAAACTAATGATATTACGTCAGCAAAAATATATATAGGTTTTTCTTTATAATCTACAGTTATTGTTCCAGACTTTTGCTCATTTAATTCTATTCTAATTACATTATTAGTTCCTTTTGTTATATTTAACTTATTTCCATTTTCATCTGTTGCTACATAGCCAGGATAATATAGCAATGGTACTTCTATATATCCATTATCAACAAGGCTATTGTAATTTAAAACTATTTTA
>CANQZT010000073.1 GCA_947628335.1 uncultured Clostridia bacterium
ATTTCTAAAAAGAAAAAAGTACCTTCTGACTGGTGTTATATTTATAATTTCGACAATCCTAATGAACCCATTGCACTACCACTATCAGCTGGTCTTGGAAAAGAATTTAAAGATGATATGGAGCAATTTATTAGAGATGTAAAGGCTGATATCAACAAAACCTTTAGTAATGAAGATTTTGAAAAAGAAAAGACTCTTATAAAACAAGAATTTGAACAGAAACGTTCTCTACTTTTAGAAAATTTAAATAAAGAATCTATGAAATATGGTTTTCAAGTAAAAACTGCTCAAAATGGTATTTATATGATGCCTGTAATCGATGGAAAAACAATTGAAGAAGATGAATTTGATCAATTAGATGACGAAACGAAAAAAGATTTTGAAAGTAAATCTAATATTGTTCAAGAACAAATTATTTCTGTTATTAGTGAAATTAAAGCTATTGAAAAAGAATCTGATAAAAAAATTGAAGAATGGCAATCTAACGTAGCACTAATTACTATCAATGTACACATAAATTATATAAAATCAAAATATAAACGAAATAAAATTATAAATAAATTTCTAGATAATGTAAAAAAAGACATTTTAAAAAATGTTGCTTTATTTATTGAACAACCCGAAAATAAAAATGGTGAACAAGCTCAGCCAATGCAACGTATAGAACAAAAACAACCTTGGCTAAATTATCGTGTTAATTTGTTTATAGATAATAGTAAAACTGAAGGCGCCCCAGTTATTATGGATTCTAATTATTCATATCACAATTTATTTGGAAAATTAGAATATGAAAATTATTATGGTGCATTAAAAACAGATTATACAATGTTACAACCTGGATTATTCCATAAAGCGAATGGTGGCTATATCATACTTCAAGCCAAGGATTTACTTTCAAACCCATTATGCTATGATGCTTTAAAAAAAGCTTTAAGAATTAAGGAGTTAAATATAGAAAACGCTGCTGACCAAAGAAATTCTATGGTAATGGTTTCTTTAAAGCCTGAGCCTATTCCATTAAATTTAAAAGTTATCTTGATAGGAAGCTCAAGTATTTATCATACTTTACTTGCTATGGATTCAGATTTTAAAAAACTTTTCAAAGTAAAAGTTGAATTTGAAGATGATGCTCCAAAAACAGAAGACAATATGTTAAAATTAGCACGTTTTATTCATGGCTTTTGTGAACAAGAAGATTTATTACCTTTAGACAAAACAGCTGTGGCAAAAGTAGTAGAATATGCTTCAAAACTTGCTAATAATAAAAATAAGTTATCTACTAGATTTAATGATTTATCTGAAATCGTTGCTGAAGCATGCACTTGGGCAAAGCTTTCTAAATCTAAAATTGTAACAGCTGAATATATACAAAAAACATTGGAAGAACGTATAGATAGAATAAAAAAATATGATGAAAAATATACAGAAATGATTCGTAATAATACTTTATTAATTAGTACATCAGGATTTAAAGTTGGTCAAATTAATGGCTTAACTGTTATGACAATTGGAGATTATACTTTTGGAAAACCTGCAAAGATAACTGTCAATACGTATACTGGTAAATCTGGTATAATAAATATAGAACGTGAAGTTGACCTTTCTGGTTCAACACATTCTAAGGGTGTTTATATACTAAGTGGTTATTTAGGTGAAATGTTTGCGCAAGACATTCCGTTATCTTTGACAGCCAGCATTTGTTTTGAACAATTATATAATGGTGTAGATGGAGATAGTGCATCAAGCACTGAACTATACGCTCTACTTTCAAGCTTATCTGAAGTACCTATAAATCAATCAATTGCTGTTACTGGCTCTGTAAATCAAAAAGGTGAAATTCAGCCAATTGGTGGAGTTAATGAGAAAATTGAAGGTTTTTACCAAATTTGCAAAATGCGTGGATTTGATGGAAATCATGGCGTTATGATACCTGTTCAAAACATTGAGAATTTAAGCCTTTCTGATGAAATTGTAGAAGCCGTAAAAAAAGGTGTTTTTCATATTTATGCAGTTTCAACAATTGAAGAAGGAATTGAAGTATTAACTGGTGTTCCAGCAGGAAAGAAAGATAAAAACGGTCATTTTCCAGCAGGTACTGTAAATGCACTTGTTCATGAAAAATTAAAGAAATATGCTAAAGTTAGTAGTAAAGAACAATAAAAGAAGCAAGATAAATCTTGCTTCTTTTATTGTTCTATTTATCAGCTTTTGGAGAATCTTTTACAGTATCTACATTTTCTTCTTTAACTGTATCTATAGTTTCTTCCTTTACTACTTCCGTTGTTTCTACTGCTGGAGCTTCTTCTTTTGCTGTTGCTACTTCTTCTACTGTTTCTACTACATCTGTAGTTTCTACATTTTCAGTTTCAACTGCTGGTTCTTCTCCCATTTCTTCTTTTAAAACAATCTCTTTATTTTCAATTCTTGCACCTAATTTTTCTTTTGTCTTAGATGCCTTTCCAATTCTATCTCTTAAGTAGAATAATTTAGCACGTCTTGCTTTACCAACTCTTACTACCTCTACTTTTTCAACTAATGGTGAATGAACTAAGAATGTTTTTTCTACACCTACACCATAAGAGATTCTTCTTACTGTAAATGTTTCATTTACTCCTCCACCTTGTTTTTTAATAATAATTCCTTCGAAAACTTGTATTCTTTCTCTGTTTCCTTCTTTAATCCTAACGTGAACTCTTACAGTGTTTCCAACATCTAATACTGGAATTTTACTTTTCATTTGTTCATGTTGTATTGATTTAATAATATCCATTTCGAAACTTTCCTCCTTCTTTCTTTATTCTTATGGATAAAGTAACTACTCCTCTTCATTACTTTTTAATTTTTTCAAATAATTCTTATCATCATTTGTTAATTCTACTTTTTCTAAAAGTTTTGGTCTTTTTATGTATGTATTTTTTATTGATTGCTCTCTTCGCCATTTTTTAACATTTTCATGATGTCCTGTTAGCAATACTTCTGGAACATGCTTGTTTAAGAAAACTTCTGGTCTAGTGTATTGTGGATATTCTAAAAGTCCATTTGAAAAAGATTCTTCCAAAGTTGACTCTTTGCTTAATACCCCTTCAACATATCTTGCTACACTATCAATTAGTACCATAGCTGGTATTTCACCACCTGTTAGTACATAATCTCCTATAGAAATTTCTTCGTCTACAATTTCATCTAATACTCTTTCATCAATACCTTCATAATGACCACATAAAAGAATAATATGTTTTTCTTTGCTCAAATTTTCTACTTTTTTTTGGTCTAATACATTTCCTTGTGGAGATAAATATATGACTTTTGCAGATTTATCTTTAACAGATTTATAAGCATCATATACAACATCTGGTCTCATTACCATTCCAGCACCTCCACCATATGGTGTATCATCAACTTTTTTATGCTTATCTTTTGAAAAGTCTCGAATATTTACAATCCTCATTGTTAAAAGTTCTTTTTCCATTGCTTTTCCAATGATACTTTGTTCTAATGGTTTAAACATTTCAGGGAAAAGAGTTAAAATATCAATTTTCATACTACTCCTCCTATATAAGACCGTCTAATAAATGAACTGTCATTCTTTTTGCTTTCAAGTCAACATTTTTAATAACATCACCAATTGCAGGAAGTAGAATTTGTTTTCCCTTTTCATCTTTTACAACATATATATCATTTGCACCTGTTGGATATACATCTACAATATTTCCCAAATATTCATTCTCTTCGGTAAATACCTCTAATCCAATTAAATCAACTATAAAATATGAATTTTCAGGTAAAATTACAGCATCTTTTCTATCAATTTTCAAATAACAATTTTTATATATTTCTGCTGTATTTATATCATCAATTCCTTCTAATTTTAACAATACTAGATTTTTAGAATATTTTACCTCTTCAATAACAAAGCTTTTTAATGAATTTTTAGTTTCAATATATATATTAGTTAAATCCTCAAACCTTGTATAATCATCCGTAAATGGAACTACTTTCAAAAAACCCTTTATTCCATATGTATTTACAATTTGACCAATTTCCATTAACTGTTCCATAAGTTTATCCCACAAATTCAATCGTTATTTTTCTATTTTCTTTTGCAGCAATTGCTTTTGCAACAGTACGAATAGATTTAGCGATTCTACCTTGCTTTCCAATTACTTTTCCCATGTCTTTTTCATCTACTTTTACTTCATAAATTGTAGTATTTCCTTTTTGAGTTTCCGTAAGTTGTACAGCATCAGTATTTTCAACTAAATTATTTATCATAATTTCAAGCATTTCTTTCATATATATCCTCCTAGTTAGCTTTCTTTATTAAAGCTTTTACTGTGTCTGTTGGTTTTGCACCATTTTTTATCCATTTTTCTACTTTTTCTTTATCTAACACAATTGTAGATGGTTCTGTCATTGGATTATATGTTCCAATTTGTTCAATTATTTTTCCATCTCTTGGTGATTTAGAATCTGCAACAACTATATGATAAAATGGAGCTTTCTTTGCACCAAATCTTTGTAATCTTATTTTTACCATTATTTTCACCTCCTAATAATTGCATATATATAAATATAAAAATTTAATAACTTTAATCTTATAAACTGTTTAGCTTATATCTATATTTTGAAATCTTTTAAATCTCCTAAATCCTCTGGATTCATTCCTTTTAACATATTTTTCATACCTTTTCCAGTTTGAAGTTTCTTCATCATTTTTTGTGTCATTTCAAAAGAGTTCATAAATTTATTAACTTCTTGAACAGTAACACCTGAGCCATCTGCAATTCTCTTTCTTCTACTTCCATTTAATATTTTTGGATTTCTTTTTTCCTTTTTGGTCATAGAACAAATAATTGCTTCTATTTTTAAGAATTCTCTATCATCTACTTTTAAATCTTTAAATTTACTCATTCCTGGTATCATTTTAAGAATAGATGAAAAAGACCCCATTTTTTTTACTTGCCTTAGTTGTGTTAAATAATCATCTAAATCAAATTCTTGCTTTCTAAGTTTCTTTTCTAATTTTAATGCTTCCTCTTCTGAAAAAGCTTCTTCTGCTTTTTCAATAATAGACAACATATCTCCCATTCCAAGAATTCTAGATGCCATTCTTTCTGGATGAAATACCTCAATATCATTTAGTTTTTCACCTGTTGTTGCAAACTTTATTGGTCGTGATGTTACTTTTTTTACAGACAGTGCTGCACCTCCACGTGTATCTCCATCTAACTTTGTAAGGATAACTCCGTCAATTCCTACTGTCTCATTGAATGATGTTGCTACATTTACAGCATCCTGTCCTGTCATAGCATCTACCACTAATAAAATTTCATGAGGCTTTACATTTGCTTTTAAATTTTTTAATTCTGTCATTAGAGCTTCATCTATATGAAGTCTACCAGCTGTGTCTATAATTACAACATCATTTAATCTTGAAATTGCAACATTTAAAGCTTGTTTTGCAATATGTACAACGTCTTTAGATTCTTCGTTTGCAAATACTGGAATATTTAGGCTCTTTCCGACTACTTGTAATTGCTTAATAGCTGCTGGTCTATATACATCACATGCTACTAATAATGGACTTTTTCCTTGTTTTCTTAAAATATTGGCAAGTTTTCCAGCTGTCGTTGTTTTACCTGATCCTTGTAATCCTACAAGCATAATAACAGTTGGTGGATTTGGAGTAAAATTAATTTTACTTTCTGTTCCTCCTAACAGTTCTACTAATTCATCTTTTACTATTTTTACTACTTGTTGACCTGGTGTTAATGATTTCATTACATCTTGCCCCAAAGCTTTTCCTTGTATTACATTTATAAAATCTTTTACTATTTTATAATTAACATCTGCTTCTAATAATGCAAGTTTTACTTCTCTTAGCATTTCTTTTAAATCTTGTTCAGTAACTCTTGCTTTTCCTCCAAATTTTCTTGTAATACTTTGTAATCTTGAAGATAATCCCTCAAAAGCCATATCTTCCTCCTTATTACTTTAAACTAAACAATTTAGTTCTTTTTTTACGTTTTCTAAAATGTTTGCAATTTCTTCATCAGAGAATTTCGTTTGAATTTTTGTTAATTTTGAAAGTATTTTTGCTATTTGTTGTTCTTGTGTTAATGTTTTTTTCATAATTTCTAGCTTTTCTTCGTATTCGAAAAGCTTATTTTCCCCCTTTATAATATTATCCCTTACTGCCTGCCTAGTAATACCATAATTTTCGGCAATTTCAGATAAGGAAAAATCTTTATTATAGTAATCATCTAAGAAATTATATTGTTTTTCAGTTAATAGTTTTCCATATATTTGGCATAACATACTTACTTTAACATTCTTTTCCATACTACTACCTCTCTTTTGTAATGCTAATATACTTTACACCATTTTTTCACATTTGTCAAGTATTTTCCAAAGATTTTTACATTTATATAACATTTTAATTTCTAACATAATTTATATAATAGAAAAAAGTAATACAATTTTATATTTAATGTATTACTTTTTATAAAAAATTTTTAAGAAATTTCTATTATATACAAATTTACTTTTCTTAATTACTTAAAATATAAAACTTCTCTAAATCCTAAATTATATCCACGTTGTTGTGCATACCAGTTGTCTACAAAACACTCTCCTGCTATTATAGCCCAATTACTTACACAGCTTCCTCCTCTATCCATCATATACTGTCCATTAGAAGTAGTTTCAGTGGTAAATTCGCAAAGATTACCCGCCATATCATAAATATTGTATATTTTAAATGAATCACTAGCTCCACAACTTAATTCTATTTTTACATCTTCACTATTATTCATTCCTATTAGTCCTTTTTTGTAATTTTCTGCACCAGCATTTGTATGAAGAGAATAAAGAGCATTTATATCTTTTATATTTTGATTATCATAATAATTACCCAAATCAGTAGAACCATTCTTTATTTTATCTTCACCAACTTTTTCTATCATTACATTGCAAATCCTATCCCATGCTCTAGAATCAATTAAATAACTTTGTACACTCTCATTATTATCAATCATTGACTCTGCCGCTACTTTTGCATACATACCGGTTAATAGCATTCCAGACTGGTACGCCTCTTTTACTAACCGGTTTGGGTAAATCTACCAACTCTTGTATTCCCTTTTGAGGATTTGCTTTTCCTTCCACTGTTTTGGGATCAAAAATTATATTGTCATCAAGCTGAAATCCTGCTTCATATCTCGCAACATAAAATCCTACTGGTTCATTATTTTTTTCTAATTTTTGTAAGCTTGGTAACCCAATACTTTGAACTTGACTATCAATAAAACTCATATCATGACTACTTTGAGGTAGTTGATTATTTTCTCTAGCAAATTTACTAATTTCTTCACTTTCGTTATATTCTTGTACTGTGCAAGGAATCCATACAAACTCATTTCCCTTTGAATCTATAACCACTAATCCATTTTCAATTATTTGTTCATCTTCCTTATC
>CANQZT010000074.1 GCA_947628335.1 uncultured Clostridia bacterium
GCAAAAGAAGAATTAGAAAAAATTGAAGAGATAGACATTATTTTAGGAAATACAGAAAAAAAGGACATTGTTTTACACGTTGAAAAATATATAAATAATAATAAAAAGCAAGATGTTGTAGCAGATATTATGAAAGAAAAAGAAATTGTCGAATTTGGAACTATATCGTATACAGAAAAGACAAGAGCAGTTGTAAAAATACAAGATGGATGTGATAGATTTTGTTCATATTGTATTATACCATATGCAAGAGGAAGGGTAAGAAGTAGAAAAAAAGACGAAATAATAGAAGAAATAAAGCAAATAGCTAAAAAAGGTATAAAAGAAATAGTTATTACAGGGATTCATATTGCATCATACGGAAAAGATTTTGAAAATGATTTTAAATTAATTGATTTACTTGAAGACATAAATAAAATAGAAGGAATAAAAAGAATAAGATTAGGTTCATTAGAGCCTACAATCATAGATGAAGAATTTATAGGAAGGCTAGTGAAATTAGAAAAAATATGTAATCATTTTCATTTATCTTTACAAAGTGGATGTAATGAAACATTACGACGAATGAATAGAAGATATACTATTGAAGAATTTGAAAAAAGTGCAAACTTATTAAGAGAAAATTTTGACAGTTGTGCATTAACAACTGATATTATTGTAGGTTTTCCAGGAGAAACACAAGAAGAATTTATAAAAACATATAAAAATTTAGATAAAATTAATTTTTATAAAATGCATGTATTTAAATATTCACAAAGAAAAGGTACAAAAGCAGCTGTAATGGAGAATCAAATTGATGGAAAAACAAAAGAAATAAGAAGCGATAAATTAATACAATTATCAAATAAAAAACAAATAGAGCAAAATAAGCAAAATATAGGGAAAACATTAGAGGTATTATTTGAAGAAAAAGATGGTGACTATATAAAAGGTCACACAACAAATTATATTACAGTATATGTAAAAAATGAAAAAGAAAATTTAGAAAATAAAATTGTAAAAATAAGGTTAGAAAAACTATATAAAGAGGGAATTATAGGAAAAATTGATGAAATGTAACAAAAATGCAATAATTTTGTAACTAATATTTAATAATAAAAATGCTAAAAACACTTGCTAAATATAATATTATATAGTATAAATATTAATGAAAAGTATAAAAACAAAAGAGGAGGGACAATCGATGAGCGAGAAGGTATATGGAGGAGTAGAAACAAATGTAGGAAATAAAGATTTGCCAGCAAAAGTAGGAATGTGGCCAAAGGTAAAAGCATTTTTATTTCAAGAAATTAAAGTTGAATTAACACCAGCACAACAAAAATTTGAAGATGACCTAAATGATTTTTTACATATAGAATTAACTTGGCAAGATTTTAAAGATTTCTTATTTCAAGATATTACGTTTGGAAAGAAAAAAAATAAATAAAAATAGACCGTAAAGGTCTATTTTTTTTGCGTAATCACTTGACAGTTTACAATAATACATATAAAATAAAAGAGTAGGTTTAATATATTATGAAAATTAAAATAGATATATTATTATCGAACATTGAAAATTAAATAGAAAGAGGTGTATGATTGTGCAAATTATAATCATTATCGCCACAATTCTAATCTCGGCAGTTATATTTATTCCAATAGGTGTAGCAATTAGAAAAAAAATAGCTGAATCAAAAATTGAAGGAGCAGAAACAGAAGCAAAAAAGATATTAGAAATTGCAAATAAAGAAGCAGAAAATAAAAAGAAAGAAGAAATATTTAAGGCAAAAGAGCAAATTATGCAGGAAAGGCAACAATTAGAGCAGGAGATTAGAGAAAGAAGGGGCGAGATACAAAAACAAGAATCTAGAATTATTCAAAAAGAGGAAAATTTAGATAAAAAAGAGGAAGGTTTACAACGCAAGGAAAAGGAAATAGACGAAAGAAATAGACTAATTGATGAGAAAGAAAAAGAACTAGACAGTTTAGTTGAAAAGGAACGAGAAGAATTACAAAGAATTTCAGGATTAACGCAAGAAGAAGCAAAGAAAATATTACTAGATGAGACACAAAAGGAAATAAAAACAGAAACAGCAGCAATCATTAGAGAGGAAGAAAGTAAGGCAAAAGAAGAAGTCGGAAAAAAAGCAAGAGAACTCTTAACATATGCTGTTCAAAAATGTGCAGCTGACCATACATCAGAAACTACAGTTTCTATAGTAAGCCTTCCAAATGATGACATGAAAGGAAGAATCATTGGTAGAGAAGGAAGGAATATAAAAGCATTAGAAACGTTAACAGGAATTGATTTAATTATTGATGATACTCCAGAGGCTGTTATTATTTCAGGTTTTGATCCATTAAGAAGAGAAGTTGCAAAAATTGCACTTGAAAAACTAATTGAAGATGGAAGAATTCATCCAGCAAAAATTGAAGAAATGGTAGAAAAAGCAAAAGAAGAAGTAGAAGCAACTATAAAAGAAGAAGGAGAAAGAGCAATTCTTGAAACAGGAGTAATTGGTTTGAATCAAGATTTAGTTAAACTAATTGGAAAACTAAAATATAGAACAAGTTATGGACAAAATGTGTTAAATCATTCTATAGAAGTATCTAATCTAGCAAGAATTATGGCTGAAGAATTGGGCTTGGATGCAAAAAGAGCAAGGCGAGCAGGTTTATTGCATGATATAGGAAAAGCTTTAGATCATGATATGGAAGGAACTCATGTTGAAATAGGTGTTGATATATTAAAGAAATACAAAGAAAATCCATTGGTAATAAATGCTGTAGAAGCACATCATGGAGATGTAGAACCACAATCATTAGAAGCAGTTTTAGTACAAGCAGCAGATGCAATTAGTGCTTCAAGACCTGGTGCAAGAAGAGAAACATTAGAAGCATACATTAAAAGGTTAGAACAATTAGAAGAAATTGCAGACTCATTTGAAGGAGTAGAAAAATCATTTGCAATACAAGCAGGTAGAGAAGTAAGAATTATTGTAAAACCAGAAAAAATATCAGATGCAGAAATGACAATTATGGCAAGGGATATTGCAAAAAAAATAGAAGCAGAAATGGATTATCCAGGTCAAATAAAAGTAAATGTAATAAGAGAATCAAGAGTTATAACATATGCCAAATAAATTATTATATTGGTCAAAAAAATCCAGTGTTTTTACACTGGATTTTTTGCATGATAATAAAAAATTTGCAAATTTTATAAAAACATTTTAATTTATAAAATACTAGTGTATAATGTAAATAAATTTTTTTAGAGAGGAAGAATAAGATGAAAATTTTAGCAGTAGGGGATATTGTAGGAGAAAATGGTCTAAAAAAAGCCAAAGAAGTGTTACCAACATTAAAGAAAGAAAAAAATATAGACTTTATTATAATGAACGGAGAAAATGTAGCAGGAGGAATGGGTATTACACAAAAAAATTATAAAGAAATGTTGAATATAGGTGTAGATGTTGTAACAATGGGAAATCATACATGGGGAAAAAAGGATATATTTAACTTTATTGATGAACCTCAAATAATAAGACCAGCAAATTATCCAAAAGGAGTTGTGGGAAAAGGATATACAATACGAGAATGTAATCAAAAAAGAATTGCAGTTATTAACTTAATTGGAAGAACAGATATGAATGTGTTATCAGAAAATCCATTTATAAAAATTAATGAAATATTAGAAGAAATAAAAGATAAAGCAGATATAATTATAGTAGATTTTCATGCAGAAGCAACTGCAGAAAAAATTGCTATGGGATATTATTTAGATGGTAAAGTGAATATTATATTTGGAACGCATACACATGTTCAAACAGCAGATGAGCAGATTTTAGAAAAAGGAACAGCATATATTACAGATATTGGAATGACAGGACCTAAAAAGTCAGTAATAGGAATGGATATATCAGCCTCTATAAAAAGATTTGAAACTACATTACCAGAAAAATATAAATTAGCAGATGGACGTTGTGTCTTAGAAGGATGTATTTTCGAATTTAATGATATCAATAGTCGAATAACAAAAGTAGAACGCTTGAAAATGTAGAAATATGGCGAAAAAACACGATGAAAACTTCCTATTTTTTCCAAAAAATACTAGACAATGCATCAAAAATATAATATAAATATACATGTTCAAAATGAAACAAAAATTAAATTTTAGGAGGCAGAAACAATGGAAGTTTTAAAAATCTCATCAAAATCAAATCCAAATTCAGTAGCTGGAGCAATTGCTGGTTTGGTAAAAGAAAATGAAAGAGCTGAAATGCAAGCAATTGGAGCAGGAGCGCTAAATCAAGCAATAAAGGCAGTAGCTATTGCAAGAGGATTTGTTGCACCAACAGGAGTTGATTTAGTTTGTGTACCAGCATTTGCAGAAGTTCAAGTAGAAGGAGAAGATAGAACCGGAATAAAAATAGTTGTGGAGTCTAGAGCTTAGAAAAATGTGTAATATAGATAGAGAACAGTTTTATTTTTACTGTTCTCTTTTTAAAATCTATTTATATACTTGAAAGTTATGAAAATTTGCTATATGATATATAAAAATAAATTGGGAGGAAAAAATTGAAGTCAAATATTATAAAATATATTTTTTCAATTATAGTAATTGGATTAGTTGTGTATGCTATTTATGCTTTATATGGAAAACAAGAAGAGACAAATCAAGTAGAAATTTCAAGTAACAAAAGTGAAGAAGTACAAGTAATAACTAATTTACGAGTACCAATAGTTAATTTTGATAATATTAATCCAATACTTAGTAAAAATCAAAATATACAAGATATAGCAAGACTTGTTTATGAACCATTATTAAATATAGATAAAAATTATAAAATAGAATTGTGTTTAGCAAAAGAGTGGTCTAAGGTTAGTCAAACATCTTATGTTATAAAATTAAGAGATGATGTAAAATGGCAAGACGGAAATAAGTTAACAGCAAAAGATGTTCAATTCACGATTGACAGACTAAAAGATGAAAATGTTAGTTCAATATATGCATATAATGTGCAATATGTAATAAGTGTGGAAGTAATAGATGATAATACAATAAAAATTGATTTATCACAGGAAGTGCCATTTTTTGAGTACAATTTAACATTTCCAATTATGTCATATAGATATTATGAAAATGAAGATTTTGTAGCTACTACAAAAAATGAACATCCAGTAGGAACAGGAAGGTTTAAAGTGACATTGGATGGGGAAAATGTTGTATTAAAGCAAAATCAAAACTGGTGGAATAAAGCAAATAGTCCTACAAAACTTACTCAAATACAAATTTGTAAATACGGAAATATGGGGGAAGTATACAACGCTTTTAAAACAGGTAACATAGATTTACTTACGACAGAAAGTCTAGAAATTGAAAATTATATAGGAACAATTGGATATAGTGAAAAAACATATAGTGGCAGAAAATTAGACTATATTGCATTTAACTGTAATAATCGTGAACTTGCAAATAAAGAAGTAAGACAAGCTATTTCATATGCTATAGACAAACAAAATATTGTATCTGCAATTTATCAAGACAAATATTATATTTCTAACTTTCCATTAGATTATGGAAATTACCTCTATGAAAAAGATAAAGTAACAAATGAATATAATATTGAAAAAGCAAAATCAATATTAGAAGAAAATGGATGGAAATATACATATAAAACATGGCAAAAGGTACAAGATTACAGAACAATGCGATTAAAATTTAATTTAGTAGTAAATGCAAGTAATGAGGCTAGAGTTCAAGTTGCAGAAAATATAAAAAATAGTTTACAAAATAACTTGGGAATACAAATTAATATTATTAAAGCAAGTGATTCGCAGTATCAAAAATATTTAGAAAACAAAAATTATGATATTATATTAACAGGTGTATATAGTGCATATAGTCCAAATTTATCAACATATTTTGGAGAAAATAATATTGCAAATTACCAAAACGAAACAGTTAATAATTTAGTACAAGAAATAAAAAATATAACAGATGAAAAAGTATTAAAAGAAAAATATAATTCGTTAATAGATATTTACAAAGATGAAATGCCTTACATTTATTTATATTATAATAGAGAAACATTAATATGTAGCCCAAATTTAAGAGGAGATATAAATCCTAATGCTTATAATTTATTCTATAACATAGAATCATGGTATAGGCAGTAATAATGTAATTAGCAAAAAGATAAGGATAATACTTGAAAATAATTTTTTTTTGGTATAGAATAAAATTGTTCTAAAAAGGATAAAATTATTAAGATACAGATCGAGTATCAGAATGGGAGGAATTTAAAATGTCAATTAGAATAGGTATTAATGGATTTGGTAGAATTGGAAATTTAGCATTTCAAGCAGCATTGCAAAAAGGAGATGTAGAAATTGTAGCTATTAATGATCCTTTTATAGCAGCAGATTATATGGCTTATATGGTAAAATATGATTCTGTACATGGAAAATTCGAAGGAGAAATAAAAGAAGAAAATGGAAAATTAATTGTAAATGGAAAAGAAGTAAAAGTATATAATGAAATGGACCCTAAGAATATTCCTTGGGGAGCAGATGGAGTGGATTATGTTTTAGAATGTTCAGGTGTATTTACAACATTAGAAAAAGCACAAGCACATATCGATGCAGGAGCAAAGAAAGTTATTATAAGTGCGCCATCAAAAGATGCACCAATGTTTGTTATGGGGGTAAATAATGATAAATATGATCCAAATATGAATATAATTTCAAATGCATCTTGTACAACAAATTGTTTAGCACCACTTGCAAAAGTAATTAATGATAACTTTGGAATTAAAGATGGTCTTATGACAACAGTACATGCAACTACTGCTACTCAAAAAACAGTTGATGGAGCATCAAAAAAGGATTGGAGAGGTGGAAGAGCAGCAGCAGCTAACATAATTCCATCATCAACAGGAGCTGCAAAAGCAGTCGGAAAAGTTATTCCAGAATTAAATGGAAAATTGACAGGTATGGCATTTAGAGTACCTACTCCAGATGTTTCAGTAGTAGACCTAACATGTAATCTTGAAAAACCAGCAACATATGAAGAAATTTGTAAAGCTATTAAGCAAGCATCAGAAAATGAAATGAAAGGAATAATAGAATATGTAGAAGATCCAGTCGTTTCAACAGATTTTGTAAATGATGCACATACTTCAATATTTGACTCAACAGCAGGAATTGCATTAACAGATACTTTTGTAAAGTTGGTTGCTTGGTATGATAATGAATGGGGATATTCAAATAAATTAGTAGATCTTGCAAGATATATTTCAACAAAATAAAATAATAATA
>CANQZT010000075.1 GCA_947628335.1 uncultured Clostridia bacterium
TTATTTCTTCTATATAAGGACAGTCTTCTACCATTTCATTTGTAATTCCCGTAATGTTTGTAATGTAGTATGGTATTGATTGTTTTGGTTTTATTAATGTCGAAAATGTATCTATTCTTTTATCTCCTTCGTATTTTATAGCACTTACTTCTATTAGTTCATTATTTATTGGCGATAATCCTGTTGTTTCTACATCTATTGCAACAAATATATTTGAATTTAATACTTTATTTTCTTGTTGTAGTGTTGGCATGTATTTTTCTCCTCTTAGTTATTTTTTTAATAGTGTTATTGTATCATATTTTTCAAAATTGTTCAACGAATTTATTTTAAAAATATTACTCTATAAACTAGTCTGTCTATATATTTTTTATATATTTAATCACACTTTTTATTGAAAATAGCACCTTTTTATTATATAATATTTCTATATCATATATGATTATGTTACTTACAATAAAAAAGGAATGAAATTGTATGAAAGCACAATATATTAATTTACAAAAAAAATATGAAAATTTTGATTTTTCAGAAATTGGTCAAGCTATTCGCTCTCGGAAAATTAGTAGTTTTTCCAACAGAAACAGTCTATGGCATTGGAACTAATGGTCTTAACGAAAATGCTGTAAAAAAGATTTATGAAGCAAAAGGTAGAAACTCAGATAATCCACTTATTTTACACATTTGTGATTATAATATGTTATCAAAAATCACAAAAAACATCTCTTCTGTGGAAAAAAAGATGATTGATACCTTTTTTCCTGGTCCTTTTACACTTATTTTAGATAGAACCGACATTGTACCTAATATTGTAACTGCTGGTCTTGACACTGTTGCTGTAAGAATGCCTAATAATGAAATTGCAAGAAAAATAATTGAAGCATCTGGTGTTCCTATCGCAGCTCCTTCTGCTAATATTTCAGGTAAGCCAAGTGGTACAATTGTAAGTGATATCTTAGATGAACTAGGAAATAAAGTTGACTATATTATTGATGGTGGTCCATGCAACATTGGTTTAGAATCTACTGTTGTTCGCGTAATAGATGATGTTCCAACTATTCTGCGTCCTGGAAAAATTACGAAGGAAGAAATTTTAAATATTGTAAATAAAGTAGCTATTGATAAACATGTATTTGAAAAATGTTCTTCAAATCAAGTTTTATCACCTGGAATGAAATACAAACATTATGCTCCTAACACAAAATGTATTTTAATATATAGCAAAGATAATAATAAATTAGTAGAAAAAATAAATGATATAATAAAAGATACTCCGAACTCATTAGTCATTTCAACTCGGTAATAATGTTAGTAAATATAATGCTAAATATATACTTGATGTAGGTGCTAAAGATAATTTAGATGAAATTTCACAAAATATATTCACTACTCTTAGAAAAGTAGATTCATATCATGTTGATCTAGTTTTAATTGAAGGAGTTTCAAAAGAAGGGTTGGGTCTTGCTATTATGAATAGATTAATTAGAGCATGTGAATATAATTATATCGAATTATAAGGAGACTAGTTATGAAAAATATTCAATTCATTAATAAAAAACATTTACTAATCGCATTAGTGACTTTAATAATAATAATTTTAATAATAGTTTTTTTTATTAAAAAACCATACAAGAAAAACTCTGAAAACACAAGCTATTCTACTGTAACATCAACTGACAAAAAAGTTAGCCTTTCTATTCCAAATACAATTTCTTATAAAATTAATGATGATGAAAATAATGATTATATTTTGGATTTATCTTCTCAAGAAGATGATATGTATGTATATGTTTCTTCTATAAAAAAATTACATGAAATAGATTTTTCATCTATAGTAAACGATGATAGACAAAGCTATATGCAAAATAAGCAAAATATTCGTGAAGATTCTGGAATTTATGAAGGTACAATAAATAATACTAAATCTTTAGAATATCATTTTGTATATTTCGATGAAAATTTAAGTAAAGATTTTTATTGCAATGTAGTTTGGATTGAAACTTCCGATAATATTTATGTATTTAATTTTGAAGTTGCAAACGATAATATGAATATGTATGGAGATATCTTTTCAAATATGAAAAATGGGATTTCATTTTAATCCTTTTTTAACTTCCTTATAGTTTGGCATATATAATTCAACTAGTTTCCAAAACTTATTAGAATGATTCATATATTTTATGTGACATAGTTCATGCAAAATTACATACTGTATACATTGTTCTGGATATTTTATTAGCTTTTTATTTATTGTAATGTTTTTATTTGTTGAACATGTTCCCCATGCATATTTTATTTCTCTTATTCGTATTTTGTTTGGGCGTAAGTTCGTCTTTTTTATTAGTTCATTTGATAAATTCGTAACTATTTTTATAAATTCTTCCTCTGTATATAAATCTTCAATATTTTCTTTTCTAATACTTTTTTCAAGTGATTTTATAATCCATTTTGCTTTTTTATAAATTAGCTCTTCTATTTTTTCTTCTGTAATATTTTTTGGTGCACTTATTACTACTTTTCCAGCATTAATACTAATATATATGTTTTTTATTTTCTTTCTTACTACTTCATATTCGATTACTTTATTATTATATTGAATATATTTCATTTTTTCCCTCATTTATATGGTCCCTACCCTGAAACCTTGTTATTTTATAATAATCGTTCCCCCACTATATATATGTGGGGGAAGTAATTTTTTATATTGTTCCGATATCAATTGGTATCAAATCGTCTTCTGTAGTTCCTTTTTCTAGTGCTTCGTATAGTGCAGAAACAGTGTCCAATGCTGTAAAACATGGTATTTTAGTTTCTACTGCAAGCCTTCTAATTTTAAAACCATCTCTTGATTCATTTTTTCCCTTAGTTGGAGTATTTATTATAAAACTTAATTTTTCTGATTGAATTAATTCTGGTATACTGTTTTCTCCTTCCCAAATTTTTTGTACTGCTTCTGCTTCTACTCCATTTTCATTTAAAAATTGAGCTGTTCCTGATGTTGCATAAATATGAAATCCCAAATTATCTAGTTTTTGCGCTATTGGCAACATTTCAATTTTGTCCTTATCACGCACTGTTATTAACACATTTCCCTTGTATGGAATATTTACTCCACTTGCTATAAATGCTTTTAAAATCGCTTCTGAAAATACTTTAGATACCCCTAATACCTCTCCTGTTGATTTCATTTCTGGGCCTAAACTTGTATCTGCATTTTTTATTTTTTCAAATGAAAATATAGGCATTTTTACAGCTATATAATCACTCTTTTTATAAATTCCTGTTCCATATTCCATATCTTTTAATTTTTCTCCTAATATTACTCTTGTTGCAATATCAATTACTGGCAAATTAGTTACTTTACTAATATATGGTACTGTCCTACTTGAACGTGGATTTACTTCAATTATATATACATTTCCCCTATTTATAATGAATTGAATATTTAATACACCTATTACATTCAATTCTTTTGCGATCTTCTTAGTATATTCTATAATGGTTTTCTGATTTTCAATATTTATGTGCTGAGTTGGATATACAGAAATACTATCTCCTGAATGTATACCTGCTCTTTCTAAATGCTCCATAATTCCAGGAATTAAAATATCTTCTCCATCAAATATTGCATCTACCTCTACTTCTTTTCCTAGCATGTATTTATCTACTAATATTGGATGCTCTTGTGCTATTTTATTAATTTCTGAAATAAATTCTTTTACTTCATCATCATCATAAGCAATTGCCATACCTTGACCGCCTAGCACATAGGAAGGTCTAACAAGTACAGGATACTTTAGTTCATTCGCAACTTTTATTGCTTCTTCAGCTGTAAACACTGTTCCTCCTTTTGGGCGAGGTATACCACATTTTTCAAGTGCTTCATCAAATAATTCTCTATCTTCTGCTCTATCCATGTCTTCTTCGGCTGTTCCAAGTATTCTTACTCCCATCTGTTTTAAAGCTTTTGTTAATTTAATTGCTGTTTGACCTCCAAATTGAACTATTGCACCATATGGTTTTTCTATTTCTACAATATTTTCAACGTCTTCTGGAGTTAGTGGTTCAAAATATAATTTATCTGCTATATCAAAGTCTGTACTTACAGTTTCTGGATTGTTGTTTACAATTATTGTTTCATACCCTTTTTGTTTTAATGCCCATACACAATGAACACTACAATAATCAAACTCTATTCCTTGACCAATTCTAATTGGGCCGAGAACCTAAAACAATTATTTTTTTCTTTTCTGAATTTTCTATTGTTTCATTTTCTTCATCATAACTTGAATAATAGTATGGTGTACTTGCATCAAATTCTGCAGCACATGTATCTACCATCTTAAAAGTTGCACATATGTTATTTTCTTTACGAATATCTTTAATTTCTTTTTCTTGTTTTCCACATAATCTTGCAATTACTTTATCTGTATACCCCATTTTCTTAGCAATTGTTAATAACTCTTTATCTAATTTTTCATTTTTTAAACTTTTTTCTACTCTTACAAGTCTATCTATTTTATTTATAAAAAATTTATCTATAGTTGTGATTTCATGAATTGTATCTATTGTAATTCCTCTTCTTAAAGCTTCAGCAATTACAAAAATTCTTTCATTATCTACTCTTTCTAAATCTTTTATTATTTTTTCATCTGATAAACTTTGTAATTTGGGTAATATTAAGCAATCTACATTTTCTTCTAAAGAGCGAATTGCTTTCATAAGTGCTTGCTCTATTGAAGGTGCAATTGCCATTACTTCTCCTGTTGCTTTCATTTGTGTACCTAATTCCCTTGATGCCGTTAAAAACTTATTAAATGGCCATTTAGGTATTTTTACAATTACATAGTCCAACACTGGTTCGAAACATGCATAAGTTTTTTTAGTTACTTCATTTTTTATTTCATCTAGTGTATATCCAATTGCTATTTTTGCTGATACTTTCGCTATTGGATATCCTGTTGCCTTTGATGCAAGTGCAGAAGAACGACTAACTCTTGGATTTACTTCAATAACTGCATATTCGAAACTATTTGGATTTAACGCAAATTGCACATTACATCCACCTTCTATTTTTAGGGCTGATATTATTTTTATAGCAGAGGTTCTTAGCATTTGATATTCTTTATCTGCTAAAGTTTGAGATGGTGCAACTACTATACTATCTCCAGTATGAACACCAACCGGGTCAATATTTTCCATATTACAAATAGTAATGCAACTTCCGTTTTTATCTCTCATAACTTCGTATTCTATCTCTTTCCATCCTGATATACATTTTTCTATTAATACTTGATGTACTCTTGATAGATGAAGGCCACTTTTTGCAATTTCTTCTAATTCTTCCATTGTATATGCAATTCCTCCACCTGTTCCACCAAGTGTATATGCAGGTCTTACTATAACTGGTAGACCTATTTTTCTTGCAAAATTTTCTGCATCTTCATATGTATTTACAACCTTACTTGCAATACAAGGTTCTCCTATTTCTTCCATTGTATCTTTAAAAGCCTGTCTATCTTCTGCTTTTTTTATTCCTTCAGGACTTGTTCCAAGTAGTCTTATACCTCTTGATTCTAAAAATCCATCTTCATATAGTTCCATAGCAATATTTAGACCTGTCTGTCCTCCTAGATTTGGAAGAATACTATCTGGTTTTTCTATATCTAAAATTTTTTCAACTGTCTTTTTAGTTATTGGTTCAATATATATTTTATCTGCCATGTCTTTATCTGTCATTATAGTGGCTGGATTTGAATTTACAAGTACAACCTCTATTCCTTCTTTTTTTAGTTCACGACAAGCCTGTGTTCCTGCGTAATCAAATTCTGCTGCTTGCCCTATTATGATTGGGCCGTGAACCTATTACTAATACCTTTTTTATATCTTTATTTTTTGGCATTTTTCTATCTCCTATCTTATTTATTTTCTTACTATTTTTAGAAATTCATCAAATATATAACTTGAATCTTCTGGGCCTGGACATGCTTCTGGATGATATTGTACAGTTATTATATTCTTTCCTTTATAACTTAGACCTTCAACTGTTCCATCATTAATATTTATATGCGAAACTTCTGCAATGTTTGGGTTAATGCTATTTTCGTCAATTGCATAACCGTGATTTTGAGCTGTTATACATACTTTACCAGTCTTTAAATCTTTTACTGGATGATTTGGTCCACGATGACCATATTTTAATTTATATGTTTTTGCTCCTGTTGCAAGCCCCATTAATTGATGACCTAAACATATTCCAAGTATAGGTACATTACTTTCATATAGTTTTTCAATATTTTTGATTGCAATTTTACAATCTTCTGGATTTCCCGGTCCATTTGAAAGAACAATTCCTTGAAATTTATCCGATAAGAGTTTAGAATAATCTGTGTCCTGTGGAAATACAGTAATTTCACAGTCTCTATTTAATAAAGAATTAATAATATTTTGTTTTGCACCAAAATCAAGTAATGCAATTTTTGTTTTGCCACTACCACAGGTGTAAATTTCTTTTGAACTAACTTTTTCTACTAAATTTGAAATTTCATAATTTTTAATTTCCTCTATAATTTTGTCTACACAAGAGATATCATTTGTAAGTTTTCCTTTCATAGTTCCTGACTGCCTTAACATTTTTGTAAGTTTTCTAGTATTTATTCCCTGTAAGCCTGGTATTTCGTATTCTTCTAAAAATTTTAAAATATGCATTTTGCTTCTAAAATTACTTTCCATTTCTGCAATTTCATGAACAAATACTGCCTCTACCCATGGTTTTCTTGATTCTGCATCTTCTTTTGTTAATCCATAATTACCAATTAATGGATATGTCATAACTACACCTTGTGAAGCATAAGATGGATCTGTAAAAATTTCTAAATAGCCTGTCATAGATGTATTAAATACTACTTCACATATAACATCAACATTCGCTCCTATTCTTTCTCCTTCGAAAATGCTACCATTTTCTAAAACTAAATAGCCCTTCATGATAACCTCCCTTATTTTTTTCCTAAACTCTATAATACCACATAATACCAAAAAAGAAAATATTTTAATCAAAAATATTTTCTTTTTTGATTAAAAAGCAACATATCAAATAAATTTATAGCTGTGAATTGTAATTTTT